>JBHBSX010000046.1:0-7454 GCA_041779175.1 Candidatus Altimarinota bacterium
CATATGGGAGATTTGCAATAATTTTATCAAAAATTTCTGCCGCCGTAATATCATCTATAGTTCCACTATCTGCATCATCAAGCTGAAATTTATATTCATTGAGCAGTTTATTTCCAAAACCATGAAAGGTGTTGATTTCTACTTTATATGCGTCAGTTCCAATAATTCTGCGAAGTCTTTCTCGCATATTGTGTGCCGCCGCCTCTGTAAAAGTCAAACATAAAATATTGTATGGATTTGCATCAGTTTGCTTCAAAATATTGGCAATACGAACCGCGAGAAGTTCGGTTTTTCCGCTTCATGGTCAGGCAATCACCATGACAGGACCATAGATTTCATCAACCGCTTCACGCTGTTTTTCATTCAGATTTTGATAACGCTTTTCAAAAGACATAGCAAAAAATTATATTGCTTTATTGTAATCAAAAAATTATTTTTTGCGAATTTTTTTATAAAATATTTTTTTGAACAGTTATATATTGATAATTGTTCGTTTTTGTGTAATTTTATGAATTTGATTTTTTGAAAAATTTTATATAATACTCCTATTCTTTTTTTATAAAATGTTCACAGGATATAATGGTTTTCGTGGCTTTATAGCGCTACTCGTTGTGATTTATCATCTCAATCAATACTTGCCATGAGGACTGCTCACAAGTGAAATCTATGATATTCATAGATTTATCATGCATTTTTGTGTGATTGTAAGTATATTTTTTGTACTTTCAGCCATGTTTCGTTCACTTTCATATTGGAAAAAAATTGATAAAAACGAGAAAATTCCCGAATTTTTACCCAGTCTCAAGGATAGATTTTTACGAATCGCACCAGTATATTATATAATACTCATTGTAAGTTTTATTATGATGTGATTATTATGGTGACCAGAATTTTTGAATTTTCAAGCAATTATCTATTGATTTCTGTTCATTTCTTGGATTTCAGCTGAAACTTTGTTTCCTGTTTTTCTTAATGGACCACTATGGTTTGCTTCATTTGATATGATATGATGGATTATGACTTCATATATTATGATGGGATTTGCAAAAATTCGAAAAATTTTCTGGATTCCTTATATAATAGTGATTATTGCTGGACTTTTTGGTTTGCATTATATTTGGATGAATATTGATTGGAATCATGGTTTTACAGATTTTCGCGCACTTTGGTTTCCAGCTTATAATCCATTTTTGTTTGGTTTGCATTTTGTAGCGTGAATTGGAGCGGGGTATATTCTCCATATTTTTTCAAAAAAATTTTTAAAAAATATTGCTTTTGATATTATTTTCAGTATTGGTTTTTGTGGAATTATTTATTTTCTTTGGTTTTTTCACTTGCAAAGCGATTTTCTCTCACATTTTCTCTGACCGTATTTTTTCCCATTTTTCCCTATTTCTATAGCCTTTTTGCTCGCAATACTCCCCTTTACAAAGTATATTTCTCACGCTTTTGATAATAAATTTTTTCTATTTCTCGGAAAAATCTCATATAGCCTCTATCTGACTCATATTCTCGTACTTCTGCCATTGAAATTATTTGCATTCAATAATGACTTTCATTCATTTTCTGAATTTTTTATTTTTGCTTGACTCTGAATTATATTATCAATTTTTGTAGCATATGGAGTTCATAGATTCATAGAAATGCGTTTTATTCCAAAAAAATAATTTTAAAAAAAATTTTGATTTTCATAACAAAAACCATTGGTATTATATCAATGGTTTTTTGGCAAGGAAAATTATTGTCTGAAATCATTGTTATTTTTAAACTCACCTACAATGAAATATTAAGAATTTATTTTAAAAAAAATTCTAAATTCTCGCTAAAAAATTTTTTAAAAAAGAAAATCCCAATTTCTGGGATTTTATAAAAACAAAGAATCAAGATCTTTTTCAGCATCTTTTTTCTCTTTTTCCTGATGCTTATCTTCCAATTGCTGCACATGTTCCGCAACTTGTCCAGCCTTGACATAATTTTCTTGAATTTTTTTCAATTGCTCTTTAGTAAGTGGTTTTTTAGCATATTTACCACTTGGTGGAAAATAGTCTCAATATCACATTTTTGAACAGTTATCAAATAATAATTGTACGATTATTGAACTTTTTCAATTTTTGCACCCAATTTTGCAATTTTACCAACAATATCTTCATAACCACGTTCAATATATTCCACATTGGTGATATATGTCTCACCCTGTGCAATAAGCCCCGCAAGAATCATAGTCACACCAGCGCGCAAGTCCCAGCTCGAAACCGTAGCACCACGAAGGTTAGTTTTACCAAAGATAAGCGCTTCATGAGGATTCAAGATAGCAATATGCCCTTTCATTTTTTCTAGTTCCACAAGCCAATTAAGGCGACCTTCGAATAGAACTTCATGAACACGAGAAGTGCCTTCGGCCTGAGAAAGGAGCAATGCAAATGGCGATTGCAAATCAGTAGGAAAACCAGGGTAAATATTAGTTTGCACATTAATAGCACGAAGATTTTCACGAGAATTATAGACGACGATACTATCATCTTCATGATTGATTTCCATCATAATTCCCACTTCCTGACACTTTTCAAGAAAGAAAGTAAGATCACGAATTCTTGCATTTCGGACAGTTATCGATGGATTACTGCTTAAAGCACTAAGAATAATAAAAGTTCCTGATTCAATATAATCTGAGATAACCGTTGTTTCTGCATGAGTTGGAATATTGCTAATTCCTTCAATAATAAGAGTATGATCAAAAGTTACTTCCACTTTTACGCCAATATTTTTCAAAAAATCCAAAAGATTCATCACATGTGGTTCAATGGCTGCGAGGCGAATCGTTGTTTTTCCTTCACGAAAAGCTGCCATCATAATAGCATTTTCTGTGGCTGTCACCGCAAATCAACCAGAAATTTCAATATTTTCAAGTTTTGGTTTTCCTTTAAAATCAATATTATCGCCCGTTCCATCGCCCATATAACCAAAAGCTGCAAAAGCCGATAGGTGTTCGGTAATTGGTCGTTTTCCAATATTACAACCACCAGGATACGGAATAGAAAGCGCACCAAATCGTTTTAAAAGTGCTGGAAAAAGAAAAATTCCCACGCGAATTTTTTTGATAAGATCGCGGTTAAGATTTTCCATTGACATTTTTGTGGTGTCAAAAGTGAGAGTATTATTCTCGAATTTTACATCAACATTGAGAGATTTGATAATCTCGAGAAATGTCTTTACATCGCCGATTTCTGGAACATTATGGAGTGTATAATGATCAAAAAAGAGTCCACAAGCAATAAGTGGAAGGGCTGCATTTTTTGATCCTGAAATAAAAACGTCTCAAGAAGTCGATTGTGGTCCTGTGATTTTTAGCATAAAATTTATTTAGAAGTATAAGAAGAATCTGGCTGGGAATCAAATCTATAACCCACGCCACGAAGTGTTTCTATAGTGATTTTTCCATCCAATTTTTTGCGAATATTTTTCATATGAGTATCCACCGTGCGATCATGAATATAATTATCATATCACATAACATCTCGCATAATCGCTTCCCTTTTGATAACATTATGTGCATTCTTGATACAATACTCAAGAATAGAAAATTCAGTTTTTGTAAAAATTTTTTCCTCTCCATCACACACAACAGACATTTGCTTGTTATTGAGAATAAGTGGTCAAAATTCCAAATTTTTTCCAGAACGAGGTTTTTTATGAGCCTCTGATCGTTTAAGTACTGCCGAAATACGCGCCATAAGTTCACGAGATGAAAATGGCTTCGCCACATAATCATCAACACCAAGCTCAAAAAGAGTAAGTTTATCATCTTCAGAATCACGAGCCGAAAGTACAATAATTGGCGTTATATGTTTGGCACGAATTTCTCGACAAATCTCAATTCCAGACTTATTTGGAAGATTGATATCAAGAATAATCAAATCGGGTTTTTCTTTTTGAAAAACATCCACCGCCAAGGCACCATCAGAACATGTTACCAGTGTATAATTTTCTTTTTGAATGTAAAGAGATAATGGCAAAAGAATGCCAGAATCATCTTCTATGACAAGAATTTTAGACATAAAATTTTTTAAAAAATTTTCATTTACCTATTTATAAAATTTCAAATTATTTTTATAAAATTGGTAAATTTTGCAAAACCAATAAAAGTGTATGCAAAAAATAAAAAAAATCAATTTTTATTATCCGAGAATTTCTGTTTTTTGCAAGTGAAAAAGTATACAAAACAACCAAAAAAGTGTATTTTTTTTAAAAAATATGTATAATGGCAGTCGTTATAAAATAATTTTTATGTTGGAACAATTTACACAAGAATACAAACAAATCATGCTGGAAGCCGAGAATCGAGCAAAGCAATTTGGTTATAAAAATATTATTCCTGAAGATCTGCTTATACAAATCGCAAAACTTTCACAAGGAAATATTGCGGAGATTTTTGCAAATTTTGGCATCAATGAAGGAATGTTATTAGATATTTTTTCGCGTCCACCATTTCTTATTTCCGAATCTCGTTCTGGCGATTATATTGGAATTTCTGACAGAATGCGAGAATTGATTATCTCTTCGCTTCGTATTGCAGCAAGTTTTGATAAAAAACAAGCATGAGTGGAGGATTTTATACTCGCACTTTTTCAGTCTCCAACAGAAAAATGGTTTGTGGAATTATTAGATTTTGTAGGAATTTCTCCAAAACTTTTGGAAACAGAAATTGTCTCCATTAACAATATGCTTGCCAGAGGAAAAAATACAGGAAATAAAAATGATAGCGAAATATTTGGGCCAATTGATGAGATTATGGACATGATTGAAGATCATTTTGGACAACCACAAAATCCAAATGAATCAACGCCTTTTGCTCACAATCCTCCTCAAGACAGAAAAGATTCAAAAACTCCTGCACTTGATTTTTTTGGAACGGATTTGGTTCGTGAAGCGCATGACAAAAAACTTGATCCTGTGATTGGTCGCAACACAGAAGTTGATCGCCTCATTTCTATTTTAAATCGAAAAACAAAGAATAATCCGTGTCTCGTTGGTGAACCAGGTGTTGGTAAGACAGCAGTTGTTGAAGGTCTTGCTCGTCGTATTGCTGAAGGGAATGTTCCTTTTGCTATGCAAAACAAGAGAATTATCATGTTGGATTTATCTGCCATGATTGCTGGTACCAAGTATCGTTGAGAATTTGAAAATCGCCTCAAAATGGTAATCGAAGAAGCTGGAACTATGGAAAATGAAGTCATTCTTTTTATTGATGAAATTCATACTATTATTGGTGCTGGTGGTTCTGAAGGCTCCATGGATGCTGCAAATATTTTGAAACCAGCAATGGCTCGTGGAAAAATTTCACTTATTGGAGCCACAACTCTCAATGAATATCAAAAATATATAGAAAAAGATTCCGCATTGGAACGTCGTTTTCAAAAAATTGATGTCAATGAGCCAACTCCTTCCATTGCCAAAGAAATTATTTTTGGACTCAGAAAAAGTTTTGAAGATTTTCATAATCTTATTATTGAGGATTCAGCCATTATCGATGCAGTTGAACTCTCGTCTCGCTATATTACCGATCGTTTTCTTCCAGATAAGGCCATTGATTTGCTTGATGAGGCGTGTTCTGCCAAGTCCATGACTTATAATTTTGTCTCGGATGAGGCTAATATCATCAAAGAAAAAATTGAAAAATTGCAAAAAGATATTTCTGATTTGGTAATTTCTCAACAATATCAAAAAGCTTTTACCAAAAAACGTGAACAAGAAGCACTTCAAAAAGAATTGGAAAAAACAAAGAAAAAACATGTGATTCCAAAAAAAGATCGTCTCAAAATCACAGGCCTTGATATTCAAAAAGTGATTCACCAAACCACAGGAATTCCTCTTAAAAATCTTCAAAAAGAAGATATTTCCAAACTCAAAAACCTTGATAAATCCCTCAAAAAACGCATTATCGGACAAAATGAAGCTATTGATGCTATTGTAAGTTCTCTCAAGCGTTCGCAAGTTGGAATTTCTCGTGCTAATCGCCCTATTGGTTCATTTCTTTTTCTTGGTCCAACGGGTGTTGGTAAAACCGAACTTGTCAAAGCACTTGCTGAAGAGTTCTATGCTG
Organism: Candidatus Altimarinota bacterium; assembly: GCA_041779175.1. Taxonomy (GTDB): domain Bacteria; phylum Patescibacteriota; class Gracilibacteria; order BD1-5; family UBA2023; genus GN02-873. The sequence goes on from JBHBSX010000046.1 coordinate 6,101, forward strand.
ATCCAAAAGCGCTTATCAAGATTGATATGAGTGAATTTAATGAAAAAAATTCTGGATCAAAACTTATTGGAACCACTGCAGGTTATGTGGGCTATGAGGAAGGCGGTATGCTTACTGAAAAAGTTCGTCGCAAGCCCTATTCTATCGTACTTTTTGATGAAATTGAAAAGGCTAATTTTGATATTTATAATCTTTTCTTGCAAATTCTCGAAGACTGAGAAGTAACTGATGGAAAGGGACGAAAAGTGAATTTCAAAAACACTATTATCATCATGACTTCAAATCTTGGTTCTGATGAATTCAACGAAAAAGCCGCGCAAATTGGTTTCAATATTTCCGAAGATGATGAGAAAAAAATTGTTTCTGATTTTGATGAAATCAAAAATCGTGTTATGAAACAACTTCCAGAATTTTTTGCACCAGAATTTATCAATCGTATCGACAAAACTCTTGTATTTCGTCCACTTGACAAAAAAATTCTTGAAAAAATTATTGTTCTTCAGATGGACGAGCTCATCACTCGTCTCAAGCAAATCGGAATTGAAGCCACTTATGACAAAAAAACAATTTCTGCAATTCTTGATGCGACTTATACGCCAGAGTATGGTGCACGACCAGTTCGTCGCTATATTCAGGATAATATCGAAGACAAAATTGCTGATCATATTATCGATCATTCTCGTCAAAAAATTGTAAAAATTTCTGCTATCAAAAAAGAAGATTCTCATGAAATTACTTTTGATTGGAAATAAAATTAAAAACGAACAATTATCATTTGATTTTTGTTCGTTTTTTTGTTCTATCAATATTTTTGATTTTATAAAAACTTTGTGATACAATATTTTTATAAAAATTTTTTAAAATATGGAAGAGATACTACTAGACATAGCAAGAATTCGAAAAGAAAGTAAAAAAATTCCTACTAGTAACAAGAATTTTACAAGTTTTTGGGAATGGTATTTTGAAATACGAGGAAATGGATTTTCTGATGATTGAATTGAATTGCTAGCTGTATTTTCTTGGCCTATTCTTTCAGTAATTTTTATAAGTCCACTCTACATTATGGGTGCATTAGAAATTCTAGACAATTATTTAAAAAATGATTTTTTTATTTTCTTTTTATGAATAATTGTAATGTATCTACTTTTTATTTTTCCATTTCAGTTACCAGGAATGCTTAAAAGGAGACGCGATAAGATAGAAGCAGAAATAGGAACAAAAATCCAAGAACTTCGTACTTTGCCTGAAATCATTAGCAAATATAACGAGAGTGTCCAAAATTTTTTAATGCAAAATGATTTTAAAAATATTTCAGAAATATCAGAAAGAGTACTACAAATAATAGAAGATATTA
>JBHBSX010000047.1:0-8317 GCA_041779175.1 Candidatus Altimarinota bacterium
AGAAAATTTTTTGTTATAATGTTATAAATTCTTGGTCAGAAGAATTTTCGCCGAGAGGTTATTCTTAACAGTTTGCAAAAGACCATGTTTCATGGCGTTTTTGCAATTATAAAAATTATGTCTACAATTGATAATACTGTTGTTATTACCGCCAATACTTTTGATAAAACTCGATTAAATAATTTTTATTTAACAAATGTTTTTCAGTGATTTGGCTGGATGCTTTTTCATTTTTCTGTGGTATATTTCTTTACTGCTTTGCTTGATAATCTCGCTTTGGTTGGGATATTTTTGGGTTTTTCCAATTTTGTTGCTTTCCTTTTGGATATTCCGCTTGGGATTTTACAACGTTATGTTTCCACGAAAAAATTTTTTGTAGTAGCGGTAATTTCACAACTTATTGCCATTGGGATTTTCTTTGCATTGATTTCTCAAGCTTTCGGCATTATTCAGAATATTGGTGATACCCTGACAGCCGATAAGCTCAAAGCAGTTGGTGATTGGTTTTTTGGAAGTGTTGTTCACTGGGTGGCACTTTTGGTAGCAGCATTTTGTTATGGTTTAACAAAAGAACTCAATGATGTGAGTACTTTTGGTTATATTCTTTCCAATGCTGGGCCCAATGAATATGGAGTGATTTTATCTCGTTCCAATATTACTTTTGGTATTGGTTCTATGCTTTGACTTGGGCTCTCTGGCGTGGTTCTTAGTATGGGAAATATTTTTGCATTGATGTTTTTGGGAATAGTTATTTTTGCGCTTTTGCTTTTTACTATCAAATTTTTTGATAATTCTTCGGAAACTATCACAATGAATGATGTGAAAGAATTTACCATTTCAGTGAAACAATTGAATGCAGAAAATGTAAAAGAAAGAATTTCGCAAACTATTGCCAAAACTGATTTACAGAAAGTGGTAGATAATGCAAAATACTTGTTTATCAAGCCAAAGCAGATTTCTCCAGAAAAAAAGGTTCCATGGAAAGAAGTATTTGTTTCTACAAAACGAGAATTTGCTGTTATCTGGTCTATTATTTCACATACACCAATGCATTATGCATTGATTTGGTGATTAAGTTTGGTTTTGATTTTTGGTTTTTGGGATACTTTTGCTTCATCTTTTTTGATTGATTATCTTGATCAGATTAAATCTGGTTGGGGATATATTCTTTTGGCTGTTATTGGTATTCCTGGGATTTTGCTTCAGGAAGTAGCTATTAAAATTGGACAAAAAATCGGTGAAAAAAATATTGGACTTATTGGTTTAGCATTATCATCTGGATCATTGATTATGATGGGGATTCTTGCATCCTGAGACGCTCCATCGGCTGGCGCGATTATTGGAGTAGCGCTGATCAATAGTTTGGGGTATGCTTGTGGTATGGCAATCGGACAAAATGTATTTCTCGAAACATATAATAAGATTTATGCTGAACATGAAAATCTTAAAGAAATTGATGCCAATGCCTCGGCTGGTCCTATGAAAGTAGTGCAAAATCTTGCCAATGTTGTAGGTCTGACATTAGGTGGTGCGCTCCTTGTATTTGGATTTAATATATTTTTCTTTATCTTTGCACTTCTTGTGGCTGCGACACTCGTATGGACTATTATTAAAAGAAAACAAATTGTTACTTAAATTTCAAAATCCTGATGTATTCAGGATTTTTTATAAAATTTTTTGCAAAAAATATTTTTTCTATATAATTTTTCCATTAAAAAATATATATGAAAATTCTTGCTTTTGAAACTTCTTGTGATGATACCTCTGTGGCAATTCTTGAAAATGACACACTTCTTTCAATGTCAACTCGCACGCAACTGGAACATGATGCTACGGGTGGTGTGGTTCCAGAAGTAGCAGCTCGTTCGCATGCAAATGCGATTTTTCCATGTTTAGAAGATGTATTTGCTGAAACTGGTCTTTCCCTGAAGGATATTGATTATATTGCTTGTACTCGCGAGCCAGGCCTTCAACCATCGCTTTTAACAGGACTTACAGTAGCTCGTACGCTTTCTGAAGCCAATAATATTCCACTTGTTTATATTCATCATATTGAATCACATATTTTTGCAAATTTCCTTGAGAGAAAAATTGATGAAATTTCTTTTCCAAGTATTGTTCTTACTATTTCCGGTGGTCATACCGAATTATATTTATGGGAAAAAATGTTTGAAATGAAACTTATAGGACAAACTCGTGATGATGCGGTTGGGGAGGCTTATGATAAGGTTGCAAAAATGCTTGGGCTTGGTTTTCCTGGTGGTGCCAAAATTGCCAAACTTGCTGATACTTTTCGTAATAATCCACATATTTCTCTAGAAGAAAAAAATATTTGGAAAAAATTTTTCCCTCGATCTTTTCTTGAAAAAGAATCTTTTGATTTTTCGTTTTCTGGTCTCAAATCCGCGGTTAAGCGTTATATTGATGAGTCAAAACCACAAACAGAAGATGATTTTGCTCGTATTGCTTATGCTTTTGAGAATGCGGTTTTTGATGTTCTTGAGAAAAAATTTTTTGATGTTGCAGAAAAATACAATGTTAATTCTTTGATTCTTGCTGGTGGTGTTTCAGCGAATTCTTATTTGAAAGAGATTTTAGAGAAACATGCAGAAAGAATATGAAAAAAATTTCTTGCCCCCACAAAAATTATATATTCACAAGACAATGCGGCTATGATAGGAATCCGAGCTTTTTATGAAATTACAAAAAATCCTTCGTTTCAAAAAATAATTTTTTAAAAATTTTTGCAAAAACATGTAATTTTTTACGAAAAATTTTTTTAAAAATTGCTTTATAAAGCCTTTTGTAAATCAAACTGAAAATATTTTTTTCGTCAATGTAAAATTTTTTTAAAAATTGCTTTTTTGCATTGTTTCTATACACTATCTTTAGTTTATTTTTTTAATACTATTGTATGTCAAACAATAATTCTTCAGCAGGAAATGTTTTTCAAATAGTCCTTTTGATAGTTCTTGTGATTTTTTCTGCTATCCAAGTAGCATTTATGATGGGGATTACTCCAAGTTTTAAGCAATCAGCACAAGAGACTACTTTTGAGCAGTCTTCTGGACTTGAGAAAGTGGTTCGTGAAGCACTTCTTCAACATGAATATGAAAAGGTTGGCGGAAAGAGTAACTATGAACTTGTAACAGCTCTTCAAATTGCAATGCTTAATAATCCACAAAGTGGTCAAGATGTAGTGACACTTAGTAAGATGCTTGAGGCTCTTAGTGGAAGTGGTACTACTGAAACTCAACAAGTGACACAAACAACAGCAACACCAGCAGTAACTCTCAATACTCTTACTCCAGAACGTCAGTCTGATATTCTTTCTGGTGCGGTGCTGGAAGGAAATAAAGATGCGGATATTGTTGTTATTGAATATTCTGATCTTGAATGTCCATTCTGTATAGTTCAACACAATGATAATCAAATTGTAAAAACTCTTAAGGCAGAATATGGAGATAAAATTGTGAGTATTTTTAAGAATCATCGTGGCGTGGATCATGAAGGAACGGAAGTAAAGGCATTGGGACTTCTTTGTGCTAACAAACTTGGTGGTGCGGAAGCGTATTCTAAATTTTATACAGCAGTTTTGAGTGGTTCTACAACTCGTTCTATGTATGATGTTGCAAAACTTCCAGAACTTGTGAAAGAAATTGGGCTTGATGTTGATGCTTGGCAGTCTTGTGTAGATAGCAAAGAATTTATTGCACAATTTTCAAAAGAAACAGCAGAAGCAAAATCTTTTGGTCTTTCAGGTACTCCAGGAACACTTATTTTCAATCAAAAAACAGGGAAATATGCAACAGTGGTGGGTGCTCATGATTATTCTCAATTCAAGGCAGCTGTAGATTCTCTTCTTGCTGAATAGTTTTTAAAAATCTTCCCTATTTGGGAAGATTTTATTTTTTGAAATTTTCCAAAAAATTTGCCATTTTTATATTTTTCACTATAATTTTTGCATGAAAAATATTAACAAAAAAACCATTATAACCAACAAAAAAGCACTTTTTGACTATGAGATTATAGAAGAACTGGATGCGGGAATTGTGCTTGCTGGCGCGGAAGTAAAGTCGCTTCGTCTTGGTCAGGCAAATCTCAAGGGCTCGTATATTACTCTGCATTCTGGCCGTCCGATTCTGGTTGGATTTCATATTTCTGAATACAAACACAATACTAACAAAAAATTTGATCCCAAGCGTGAGAGAATACTTCTTTTGAATAAAAAAGAAATTTTTCACCTTTCGCAAAAAGTCAAAGAAATGGGTGCAACTATTGTAGCAAAAGAGATTTTTGAATATGGAAATCTTTTTAAAGTTCGTATTGCACTTGCTCGTGGCCGCAAAAAATGGCAGAAAAAACAAGTTCTTAAAGAACGAGATTTATCACGCGAAGTGAGAAAATACCTCATCCCCTAACTCCTTCTTCTAAAAGAGAGGAGGGAGTATAGGCTTTTGAAAATTATAATTAATTATAAAAATGTCTTTAATTTTTACATTTCTTCTTTATATATTCTTCTTGCTTCTTTTGTGGGGAATGTTATTTATTGCATCTTTGTTTGTGATACATATAGATTTTTCTAATGCTTGGTGTGCAGCGAATGCTCCATGATGTCCTGATTGAGTGAAAAATATTTCTTATACTTGAGTTTATGTTATATTATTTTTAATAGGTGTTTTCTTGAGTATATATGCCTTTATGTTAATTTTTCCAAAGAAAGAAAGTTTGGAAGATATTCAAAAATAATGAAAAATATTTTCAAAAAATCCTTAATTTTTCTTTTTTCATTCTTAATTCTTAATTTCTAAAAGTGCTTAATCCTCGTTTTTGTGCATATTTTCAAGAAAAATTTTTTGAAAATGATGAAGCAAATTTTCAAAAATTTTTGCAAGAAATTGAAAAGCCTATTCTAAGAACCATTCGTATCAAGCCAGGACTCGAAAATCAGGTCAAATCTCGTTTGGAATCGGATTGATGGATTCTCTCGCCAACAGCGGTGCCGAGGGTTTTTTCGGCTGATCGTAGAGCGGATTTTGATCCATTGGAACGCCGTCTGGGTATGAGCATGGATCACTTGATTGGGAATTTTTATATTCAGGAACTTGCGGCCGCGCATCCTGTGGATTTGCTGGCAAATAGTCAGATTCATGAAGACAAATTCTTGATTCTTGATATGGCATCGTCGCCTGGTGGCAAGACAACGCAACTTGCTGAATATTTTCCAAATTCTTTTATTATTGCGAACGAGCCGTCTCGCGAGAGAATTCCGCAACTTTTGCAAAATCTTGAACGCATGCATACGCCAAATATCGCGATAACGCTCTATCCTGGGCAACAATGGCGACATTTTGGTGAGATTTTTGATCGTATTCTACTTGATGCGCCGTGTTCGGGTGAGTGAACGCTTTACAAAGGGACAGACGCGGTTAAGAATTGGCATATCAAAAGCATCAAACAAATTGCTAATCTTCAAAAAAAGTTGATTACTTCGGCACTTTCGGCGCTCAAAGTTGGTGGGGAAATGGTGTATTCGACTTGTGCGCTCAATGATTTGGAAAATGAATGAATTTTGTCTTATATATCGGAAAAATATGCTGATGCTATAGAGATAATTTTTGAAAAAAAATTCTGGCCACATATTGATCAGACGGGCGGATTTTTTATGGCAAAAATTATTAAGAAAAAATCATTAGAAAATGAAAAAAATTCTGAAAAAATTCAGAATTATAATGATGAAATCAAGACTTTTCATAGAAGTTTGGGGGATTGGAAAACTCGTGAAAATATTTCACTTTTTACTCATAGAGACAAGATTCTTGCAGTGAAAAATGCTGAACTTATCAAACCATTTCTTGACAAAATATATTTTATGCGTTTGGGTGAAACTATTGGTTTTTTTGAAAATAATCATTTCTCACCAAATGCGCGTGCATACAGGGATTTGCATACAGAAAATATTGCAAAAATCGCTTTGCAAAGCGAAGAAGAATTGGATTATTATCTTCGTGGTGGAATGCTCGATACTGATGCGGGTGATGAATATCGCCTGATTACCTATGCGGACAATATTCTTGCACTCGAAAAATCACAAGATGGACTGATTGAAAATAGCTTTCCAAAGGACTGGCGAAGACGCTAAAATATATTTTTTGAAAAATTTTTTAAAAAACTTGCAGATTTTTTGCGAGTTTTTAATTTATTGAAAAATCTTGCTTATAGTTTTTATTTTCCCCCTAAGTTAGGGGGTTAGGGGGTGTGTTTGGCATAAATTGTTGCAATTTTTTAAAATTCTAAAAATCGAACATGAAAGCTTTTTATAGAAGCTTGTTTCACTTACATGGGTTCAAATTTTTTACGAATTTTCTTCAAAAATTTTGCGAGTGTACCGATATGAAATGCTTGGTTTTTATAAATTTTCAAAAATTTTTTAAAAATAAAATTTTCATATTACATTTGTTTTTTTATTGAAAGAAAAAATTGTTTTTTTACTTTCTTGTGATTTATTTGTAATATTTTTTTGAATTTTTCAAAATTTTCCATATAATTCTCAAAATTTTTTAAAAAAATATGTCTCAAAAAATCTATATTCTCTCTGGGCCGGCTGGCGTTGGAAAAACTACAATTTGGCATAATATTGAATCTCGTGTGCCACATGTAAAAATGATTGTTACTTCTACCACTAGAACAATTCGTGATCATGAAACTCATGGTGTGGATTATTATTTTCTTTCTCGTGATGAATTTGAAGCCAAAATCGCGGCAGGTGATCTTATAGAATATGCTGTGGTTCACACGAATTTGTATGGTTCGACTTATAGCGAATTAGAAAGAATTATTTCACTTGACAAATCGCCGATTTATATTATAGAACCACAAGGAATGATTCATATCAAGCCAATACTTGAAGCAAAATGATATGAAGTTTGTACGATTTTTCTTTTGCCACCGTCAATTGATGAGCTCAAAAAACGACTTTCAGGACGCGGAACAGAAACAGAAGAACAATTCAATCTTCGCCTTGCAAAGGCAATGCTTGAACTGGAACAACAGAATTTGTATGATATTAGAATTGTGAATGATATTCTCGAAAATACCGAAAACGAACTTATAAAAGTGCTTTCTTAATATGTTATATCAAGAAAAATATATTTTACAGCAAAATCTTGGAAATAATGCACTTTCATATCATGAGCGGGCAAATTTTTTGAAAAATTTTTGAAAAAAGCCAGAGCTTGTGATTCCAAAGCGTATTTTTGGTGATATTGATGATGTTAGAATTTCCCAAAATCTTGTTTTTGAAGAATGGGACAATGATCAGCTAATTTCGTGTTTTTGATTAGAAAATTTTGTCCAAATCGAACGCCCAAATCTTCCGCCTATTGTGGTGTTTGATAATCACAATCATGCTTTGTTTTTTTGGTGTGAAGCTATAAAAAATACCATTATAAAGCCAAATTTTGAACTTTTGCATATTGATGAGCATTCGGATTTGTGGGCGAATGAGAATGAAATTCAGGATTTTAACAATCTTGAAAAAATGTGGGAATTTACTAATTTTTCTTGTAATGTCGGCAATTATATTGTGCCAGCACAAAAAGCGTGAATTGTTGGCAAGATGATTCGCATAGAAAATGAATATCAAATTGATGAAAATCTTGATTATACGCCTTCGGAAAATAGTGTTTTGAATCTTGATTTGGATATTTTTTCGCCTGATTTGGCACATATTCCCAAAGAAAAAACCATTCGCCTTGTTAAAAATTTGCTAAAAAAGGTGAAATATGTTACAATTTGTACCAGTCCTTATTTTATTGATCAATGAACCGCATTACAACGACTTTATGAAATCTTGAGTGATCACTAACAACTCAGGGATTATATAATTTTTGAGAAAAATTTTTTAAAAATTTTTCCGAACAAGAACAAAATTTTGTAAAGGAAAATATTTATTCTTTTGAATGTTTTTTTGCTACAAAGCCAACAGCCGCACTTAAATCCTTTCTTTTTCCTGTTTGATCAGATATGTCAGAATCTCAAAGACAATGGAATGGTTTTATGGAAAAAATTTTAAAAAATTTTCAAGACACTTCATTGCAGCGTAAGGGTGAATTTTTGGAAAATTTTTATCACAAAATTCTGGAAATAGCTCAAGTTGAATCATCTCAATCTATGAAATATCGTCACAATATGAAAGAGATTGTACAAAAATTTTTTGCCAAAAAATCATAAAATTTATTTTAAATTTAAATTTAAAAAACTTAGTATCTTATATAATACTAAGTTTTTTTGGGTCATATGATTTTTTTAATTTTTG
>JBHBSX010000048.1:0-13881 GCA_041779175.1 Candidatus Altimarinota bacterium
AGAGAAATTATAAAAAATTTTTCTAAAAATCAAATTTTTCAAAAAAATTTGCAATATTTATTAAAAATGCTATAATACTCACAAGTCCGAAAGGACAAAAGATCTTATTGATGGTATAACCATTCAAAAATCCCTGCTACCAACAGGGATTTTTATTATTTTTGAAAGAATTTTTGGATTTTTTCTCTTATAATCCAATATTCTATATTCAAAAATACTATGAGCAAAATACAAAATTTTCTCATAAATATGATCTTATTGATGGCAAATAATAACCATCCGCCTTCCATCATCAGCGGAAGGTGCGTTCAGTATAGAGATTTTTATAAAAAATCAAATTTTTCAAAAAAATTTTAAAAAAATCAAAAAATCTATATAATTGCAAAAATTTTTTCAAAAATATGGCTTTTATCATGCGAAATGAATCATTTGTGTGTGCAAATTGTGGCAAAGAAGTGAGCGAACATCCAACAGGTTCGGCGCGCAATCATTGTCCATTTTGTTTGTGTTCTCTGCATTTGGATGCGGATTTTCCATGAGATCGTGCGTCTGATTGTGGTGGAATTATGCGACCAATTGGAACTGATTATCGCAAAAACAAGGGTGATATGATAGTTCACAAATGCGAAAAATGTGGCAAACAAATTCTCAACAAAGTCGCCCCAGATGATGATTTTATTAGATTGGTGCGACGATTGAATAAACATATATAATATGCAAGAAAAAGTTCAAATTCTTGATACTCCCGTTGTTGTTGCGGTTTCTTGAGGAGTTGATTCTATGGTTTTGCTTGATATTGTTCTTGCAAAAATTTCTCACAAAAATATTTTTGTGGCGCATTTTAATCATGGTTTGCGTGGCGAAGAATCTGATGGTGATGAGATTTTTGTCAAAAATTTTTGTGAAAAAAATAATATTGCATTTTTTTCTGAAAAGCAAGATATTGCACAAATTGCAAAAACAGAAAAGGAAAGCATTGAGGCAACAGCCAGAAAATATCGTTATAATTTTTTTAAAAAAATTTATAAAAAAACTAAAGCATTGTCACTTTTGACGGCACATCATCTTGATGATCGCATTGAAACCGCAATGTTCAATTTGATTCGCGGAACCAAATTTGCTTGATTATACGCGCTTCGCTCGTTCGAAAATCGTGATATTGACGGCGATAAAATTTCTATTTTTCGGCCGTTTTTGCAAATTTCCAAATCAGAGATTATGGCATATGCCACAGAAAAAAATATTGATTTTCGTGAGGATTCTACCAATATTGATACCACTTTTCAGAGAAATTTTTTGCGTCATGAGATTTTGCCAAAATTTGAAAAAATCAATGCAGAATACAGAAAATCTATCAATAATTTTTTGGAATATATTGAGAATTTTGCATCTTCAGAAAAATTGCGAACCATAAAATGGCTACAAGATCAAAATGAAAAATTCTATAAAAAATGAGAAAATTTTGAAAAAAAAATTTGAAAAAAAATTATATATATTTTTTCAATTTCTGATTTGCGATTATGTGATACTTTATTACAATTTTCTATTTTTGAATACATTTATAAAGAAAAAAATCATGGAAATATCGGACTTTCTGGATGACTTTTGGATGAATTATTGAGATTTTCTTTGGAATGAAAAAATTCTTTTGGTGTTAAAAAAGTGAAAAATTTAGAATTGGAAAGGCGAGGGGAGTTTGTATATATTTTAGAATAATTTTTTTAAAAAATTTTTATGAAAAAAATAATTACGCTTTTGGGTGTGCTTGCTATGCTCATAATAAATGGTCTTGGTTCAGCTGGTAAGCTGGGTATTTCTATGGCAGATTTGAATGGTATTTTTCCATTTTTATTTATGCCTCCCGTCATTGCTTTTGTTGTTTCTTGGTCTTTGATTTTTTTATTGCAGTTTTATTATATTTTTTTAATTTTTTCACAAAAAGAGTTTATTTCTCATAGGGAATTTTGACTGAATATAGCATTGATTTTGGCAAATATTTCGTGGATGATAGCAACAACACAATGATATTTTTTGCTTTCTGTGGGAATTATTGTGACAATGTATATTTTGTTGAGTTTACTAGCAAGAGATTTTGTAAAAAATAATGACAATAAAAAGTCTATAATTTTTGGAATATATTTGGGTTGGATTACTATAGCAACTTTTGTGATAGCATTTTGACAGGTGTTATATATATGGAATTCAGATTTTGCTATGATGACAACAACCTGATATTTGGCTATTTTATTAGGAATCTTGATGCATATTATTACATATTTTTTTACAAAAAATAGCATTGCTTTTTTCTGGTGAGGTCTTGTTTTATTTTTGGTAACAATAAAATTTTTTCAAATTTTCTTTGTATGATAAATCCTTCGTGTAAAGGGATTTATTTTTGACTTTTTTTGAGATTTTCTTATAATGAACGATACTTTTTAAAAGATGAATATTTTTGAAAAGCAAGATTTATTTTTTATTATTTGATTATGTCTAAAAATACGTCTAAAAAAATATGTGTTTTTTGTGGTGCACGACTCGGAAATAGTCCTGTTTATGAGCAGATTGCTATTGAACTTGGACGAGAAATTGCTCGTCGTGGACATTCTCTTATTTATGGTGGAGGTTCTGTGGGTCTTATGGGGGCTACAGCACATGGTACGCTTTCTATTGGTGGACATGTGGATGCGATTTTTCCTGTATTTTTGGAAAAAACAGAACAGTGTTTGCAAGTAGATGGCGTGGATGTGTGTTTGGTAGAAACCATGGATGTGAGAAAAGTAAAAATGTATTCCGATGCCGATGCTATTATTGCTATGCCAGGAGGTTTTGGAACTATGGATGAATTTTTTGAAGTTTTGACTTTGAAACAAGTTGGACAGTTTGATAAGCCGATCGGTTTGCTGAATGTGGAAGGCTTTTATGATCCGCTTGTAAAATTTATGCATCATATTATCGAAAAGGAATTTGCAGGAGTGGAAAATATGAGTTTTTTCTATGATCGTGACAATATTGGCGATTTGCTTGATGCTATGGGGCTCTAAAATTTTTTAAAAATTTTACTTGATTTTTTGTAAAAATATATATAATATACTCGCTTCTAAAGTTTATATCATCAAGAAACCTTTAATTTTCCCGACTTAAAGGCAATTCTTTTATTTTTTCTATTATGGCTAAAAAACCTACTCGTGTTGTTAAATTGCAACTTAACGCTGGATCAGCGACTCCAGCTCCTCCAGTGGGTACGGCTCTTGGGCCTACAGGTATCCAGATTGCAGAATTTTGTAAACAATTTAACGACAAGACTCGTGATCAGCAAGGAAAGGTTCTTCCAACTGTGATCAATATCTATGAAGATCGTACTTTTGATTTTTATACAAAGCAACCACCTATGACTTGGCTTATTAAAAATGAACTTAAGCTAAAGTCTGGTTCTAAAGAATCACACAAAACAAAAGTTGGACACCTTACTATGGAACAACTTAAGAAAATTGCAAATGAAAAAATGTCAGATTTGAATGCAAATTCAGAAGAGGCAGCTATTTCTATTGTTGCAGGTTCAGCTCGTTCTATTGGTATTACTACTGATTTTCAAAAATAATTTTTAAAATATTTTGATACTCTCCCTTTTTGGCGCTATCGTCTAGTGGTTAGGACGAGGGATTCTCATTCCCTAAACCGGAGTTCGATTCTCCGTAGCGCTACCATAATTATAATAAGGGAGAGTGTTTTTTTATTTGAAATTTTTTTTAAGAAAATAGTAATAATTATTGCTTTTTGTTTGATTTTTCATAAGAAAAAAATATAATTTTACTGAAATTTCTATATTTCCTTTTTATTTTTTAAAATTATACAATTATGACAACTCCAACTCATGAAGAATCTATGAAAATTATCATGGAAAAAGTTGATGTGCTTGCGGCCGAAATGGTAAAATCTCTTGAAGAACAACTTCGATCTCAGGGAATTACTGATGATGATATGCTTGCTGCTTTGAAATTTTCAATTTCACAAAAAATGCTTGAGAAATCAGCACTTCCAGAACATCTAAAACAATAAAAAATGAGCAATTATTGATTAATAATTGCTCATTTTTTATAATTCTTTTTAAGAAAAAAGTAAAAAAGCCTTTGAATTATTTGTAAAAAATGAAAAAAATGATATACTGCATTGGCTTTTTAATATTAAATTCAAAACTATGAACACAACAGACTTGCTTGCGAAATTGCAAGAAATCGGACTTCCTGCTGATATTATTTCTATGATTTCTGATAAAATCGCTTCAGGAACGGATATTCTTGGTCAGATTCAGGAATTTGGACTTGAGGGAATGCTCACAAATCTTGGTGTTGATATTTCTTCATTGACCAATGTGGATTTTGGCGCGTTTGGTTCGGTAGCGGAAGTATTTGGTCAGGATATTGATGGTGATGGAATGACAGGAACAGCTGAAATTGCTGATACTTTGACTGATAATATTTCCTCTTCCATAAACGAAAATCTCGGGGAAAGTGCCTGAGGAATTATGGATATGATTAAAGGATTTTTTAAATAAAATCCAAAAATTCATCAATATTATTAGTAAATTTTTTAAAAATTTTTTAAAATTCAGCCCCTATGAGGGGCGATTTTTCTTTGTTTGAAATGTAATGAAAAACAAAGAAAAATGGGGTGATTTTGGTGGAAAATTTCTCATAAAATTTTTGAAAAATAAAAATAAAAAATCCCAAAAAGGGATTATTTTTTGTAAAAAAATCTTGCAGGAAGGCCGCCATTATAGAGTTTTCGGTCTTTCCAAATTTTTTTGTCGAGCAATTTTTCGGCCTCATACGAAGTGATAAAGCCACCAGAAATATTTTCATTTTCCATTTTTTTGATAAAATTTTTGTAAAATTCATCATCGTCGTCGGTTTCAAGTCGCACGCCATAGGGTGGATTGGTGACAATTGTGGTTTTTTCGTCAAAATTTTTGGTAAAAAAATCGGATTTTTCAAAAATAATATCATTTTCTACGCCGGCGCGCATGGCGTTATTTTTGGTTATTTGAACCATTTCGTCCGAGAGATCACTTGCAAAAATTTTGTAATTTCCGCTTGGATAGGTGTTCTGTCGGCATTCGGTACGAACTTCGGTAAAAATTTCTTTATTAAAAAATGGAAAATTCTCAATAGCAAAATGTCGTCCCATGCCGGGCGCGATATTGCGGGCAAGCATAGCGGCTTCAATAGCAAAAGTTCCACTTCCGCAGAACGGATCACAAAAATTTTCTCGAAAACGCCAGTTGGAAAGCGCAACAATAGCGGCGGCAAGCGTTTCTTTGATTGGGGCTTCGCCCGATTCTGTGCGATAACCGCGCTTGTGAAGTGCATTTCCTGTGATATCAAGCAAAATATACGCCGTATTGTCAATAAGAAAAATCTGAATATGTGCCTCGTCGCCACTTCTGTCTTCAAAAAGATGATGCGTTCCGGTTCACTCAGTCAGGCGCGTTACAATGGCTTTTTTGGCTATGGATTGAATACTCGGCGTGTGCGAGAGGGTTGATCGAATCGCGGTGGCTTCGGTGACAATAGCGATGCCAGCCGGCAAGAATTGTTTCCAAGAAATATTTTTGACAAGATCAAAAAGTTCGTCAAAATCTGTTACTTTCTGATTGGTTAATTCGAGATAAATTCTGTTTGCAAAGCGACTTTTAACAAGAAGTTCATAGATATTTTTCTCATTTCAGGTGGCGCGAATAATTCTGTCCTGCACGGCAAAATTTTTGAGTCCGATTTTTTCGGATTCTTTTTTGATAAGAGATTCTACGCCTGCTTGACAGGTGATGAAAAAATTCACTTGTTCCAGATTGAGCGGAGTGATATTTTCTTGTTTGCGAAATTGTTTCACTTCAGAAACTTTTCGCAAAATTTTATATTTTTGCATATTTAATAATTGTTCGTTTTTTAATTTTTGAGCATTTATGAATTGATAATTGCTCGTTTATTGACATATATGTTTTATAAAGGCCTGAAGGGAAGTGGTATCTTTCCAAACATTTTTTTCAAAATTTACAATCAGTGAGACAATATTTCATTTTTGTAAATCCTTTTCTTCCACCCCATTCCACATAATAATAGGAAGTTCGGGATTTTCTTTTATAAAAATTTTTATATGTTTTGCTTCGATTCAAAGAGGAAAAACTTGCGTAATAGTAACATTTTCCAAAAGCCAAAGCGGATGAGGATTTCCGATTCCAAACGGACGAAATATATCAATGGAGTTAATGATTTCAAGCTGAGCGCTTTCTGGAGGAATAGAACTTTCCACGCGAATAGTGGGAAGTGGTAATTCTCCATCGCCATACACCGACAAGAATTTTTTAGTCATTTTTTCTTGTAATTTTTCAAAATTTTCTGGTGCAACCGAGAATCCTGCAGCCTGCTTGTGTCCGCCATAACGAATAAAAAATTCCTTGGAATCATCAAGAAGTTCCATAATATTGCACCATTCTGGCGCGCGACAACTGGCAACATAACTGATAGAACCATCAGCCTCGTGGTGTTCACAAAGCACAAAACTCGGTCTATTGAATTGTTCAGTCAGCTTGCCTGCAACAAGCCCAATAAGTCCGTGTTCCAGCGTTTTTTCAAAGAAAAACAAAATCGGATTTTGAGGATTGACGCTTTCAAGCGCTTTAATAACAAAATCTTGTACAATTTCGCGTCGATCGCTATTGAGTTGTTCAATTTCTTCCAAAAAACTATCACATCGATCTTCGCTCGACAAAAGCCATCGCAAAGCGGTGAGTGGCGTGTCCATTCGTCCCGACGCATTGATTCTCGGTCCAATTTGAAACCCGATAATATCCGCATTTCATTCTATATTTTGCTTTTCTTCCAAAAATTTTCGCAATCACGCCGAACAAGAATTCTTCATTTGCTTGAGTCCAAGGGTCGTGATAATGCGATTCTCATCAATCAAAGGCATACAATCCGAAACCGTTCCAAGTGATGCAATATCAATATATTTTGTCAAAAATTCTTCCACTTTTCCCATGAATCTCGCATCTTTGAGTGCTTCCAATGACAAAAGTAATGCATGCACCAATTTAAAGGCCACGCCCGCGCCCGCAAGACTTGAGAAAGGATATTGACTATCGTGTCGCTTAGGATTGAGAATTCCAATAACTTCGGTTGGAATCACATCAGGAACCGCATGATGATCGGTTACAATCACATCAATTCCGAGATTTTTGGCATGCTGAATCGGGATAATATCACGAGTTCCGCAGTCCACCGTGATCACCAGTGTCACGCCTTTTTGTGCCAAATCATCAAAAAAATAATTTTTGAGACCATAGCCATCGTGCACGCGATGAGGCAGCCGATATGAGATTCTCGCACCCAATTCTTCCGACAAGAATTTGACAAGAAGCGCCGTGCTGGACACGCCGTCCACATCATAATCGCCAAAAATCACAATTTTTTCTTGATTTTTGACAGCATTGAGAATTCGCACCACCGCAGGTTTCATATCTGGCATGAGAAAAGGATTGTGCAAATCCGAGAGTTTTGGTGAGAAAAATTTGTCAGGATTTTTGCTTTCATCAAGTTTTCGATTTTTAAAAAGAATACTTCTCGCATCGCCATTCCATTCGCTTTGTATCACCACTTCCGCGCCATTTTTTGTAAAATATTTTTGCATTTTGACTTTTAAAATAATATGATTATAATCACAAAAGTTATTTTGCAAAATATTTTCTCATTTTATGCCAACTTTATTTGAAATTCTCTTAACATTTTTTGGGATTTTTCTCATTTTTTGGGCATTAGTGGGATTTTTTAAAAATTCTTTTTTGTTGAGATTTTTGATTTTTTTCTCATGAGTTTCGGTAATTATTTTCACGATTTTTCCACATTTCTTAAGATTTTTGTGAAAAATTTTTGGGCTGGAACGCGGTGCGGATTTGCTTGTCTATGCGTCGGTGTGATTTCTCTTGTATATGGTGCTTTTTCTTTTGCAAAAAAATGAAAAACTTTCCAATCGTATCACGCATATTATTCGTGAAATGGCTTTGCAGAATACACAAATTTTTTGAAAAAAAACGCAAACTACTATTGTAATGGCGGCATATAATGAATCCGCAATAATTGCAGAAACTATTGAAAAAATTTTTAAAAAAAATCCTAATGATGCGATTATTGTGATCAATGACGGCTCTCGTGATGCGACTCTTGATATTTTAAAAAATTTACAAAAAAAATTTGCAAATCTTATAGTGATTTCACATTCGCAGAATCTCGGTCAGTGAGCCGCTTTGGAAACAGGTTTTGAGTATATACGACGCAGATATATTGAAACGGATTTTGTCTCAACTTTTGACGCTGATGGACAAATGGAAATTGCGGATTTGTCCAAAATGACGGATTTTCTCGCTAATAATCCGCAAACAGATATTGTGCTTTGAAGCCGATTCTTATGAGAAAAATCTATTGATATGCCATTTTTTCGTAAAATTATTCTCAAAATTGGAATTATTTTTACAAAAATTTTTTCGCGTATTCAGCTCACGGACACACATAATGGCTTTCGCGTGTTTCGTTCGTCGGCGCTGGGCAAAATCCGCATTTCTCTTGATGGAATGGGACATGCGTCTGAGATTCTTGATATTATTTCTCGTGAAAAGCTCAATTTTCATGAAATGCCTGTAACAATTCATTATACAGCATATTCACTTCACAAAGGACAAAAGACAAGTAATAGCATTAAAATTGCTTTACAAATAATTTTTAAAAATTTTTTTTAATATGAAAAAAACAATTCTTATAACGGGTGGAGCTGGATATATTGGTTCGCATGCGGTTGTGATTTTTGAAAAGGCTGGATATAATGTGGTTATTCTTGATAATTTTGCCAATTCTGATGAGACCAATCTCAAATGAATTGAAAAAATTCTTGGTTATGCGCCAGATTTTTATGAATGTGATATTACTGATGGAACCACGCTTGATGGAATTTTTCAATCATATCAATTTGATGGTGTATTGCATTTTGCTGGACTCAAATCTGTTGGCGAATCATGCGAACAAGTAGCAAAATATCAAGAAAAAAATATTTTCGGAAGTATTGTGCTTTTTTCTGTGATGGAAAAATACGGCGTGCGAAAGCTGATTTTTTCGTCGTCAGCAACGGTGTATGATTCCAAAAATATTCCGCCTTTTACCGAAGAAATGCCGACAAATACGACAAATCCGTATGGAACTTCCAAGCTTGTTATCGAAAAACTTATTGAGGATTATACAATGCATAAGAATTGGGCGGCAACGAATTTGAGATATTTTAATCCGATTGGTGCGCATGAAAGCGGTTTAATTGGCGAAAAACCGAATGGAATTCCGAATAATCTTTTGCCATTTATTTTTGATGTGGTGGCAGGAAAACGCGAAAAAGTTATGGTTTTTGGTGGGGATTATGCGACTATTGATGCGACGGGTGTGCGTGATTATATTGATGTTAATGATTTGGTTGACGCGCATTTGCTTGCATATGAGGGTCTCAAAACGGGGCTTGAAATCTATAATGTTGGCACAGGAAAGGGAACAAGCGTGCTTGAAATGATTGATATAGTTAGACAAATTTCGGGCAAAGAAATTGCTTATGAAATTATGAATCGTCGTCCTTGAGATCTTGGTGAGGTTTTTGCATCGGCCGATAAAATCCAAAAAGAACTCAATTGGCAAGCAAAAAGAAGTATTGATGATGCGGTTCGCACAGGTTGGAGATTTGTGGAAAATAATTTGTAAAATATGATAAACTTTAATTTTTCAGATGGAATAAAATCATTTTTCCTTAATCCTAGTTATATTATCCGAAAGTGATTATATAAAGAAATTATTCGTCTAGCACCATTTTTAAAAGGAAAGATTATGGATTTTTGATGTGGAGAAAAGCCATATAAAAATCTTTTTCAGGCGACAGAATATATTGGTGTCGATATGAAAGTTTCTGGACATGATAATTCTCAAAATCAGATTGATATTTTTTGGGATGGAAAACATATTCCTGTTGAAGATAATTTTTTTGATTCTTTTCTTGCAACGGAAGTACTGGAGCATGTATTTAATATTGATGAAATTTTAGATGAAATACATAGGGTTATAAAGACATGATGATATGGTATTGTTACTATACCTTTTATGATTGGTGAGCATGAGGAGCCATATGATTTTGCTCGTTATACTTATTTTGGAATACAAGATATTTTAAAAAAACACAATTTTTCAATTATTGAGCATAACCGATTAGGAAATACTTATTCTACACTTTTGCAATTAATGCGATGGTATGTGACACAATTGGTGCATTCTCAAGAAAATAAAATTTTACAAATCTTCCTGAATATTATCTTATGATTACCGAGTCAAATTCTTATTAATACGCTTTCTTTCTTGAATTTTTCCAAAAATCAGAAAATTTATTTAAATCATTGTATTCTTGTTCAAAAAATAGAGATATGAAAATAATTTTGATTCATAAATGAAGGCAAGAATATGTAAAATATGCCTTGCAGCAATTATTGCATTATACTTCCCCAGAAAATATTGTTTTATTAACGGATGATATCGAAGCATCTCGGACGTTTTATAATCTTCCTATTGTCTTTGATTCTATATATCACTATAATAATAGTGCAAAAAATTTTGAAAAAATATATATACATCGCAGTAAAAATACATACGAATTTGAATTATTTTGTTTTCAGCGTTGGTTTATTTTGTTAGAATACACAAAAACCCATTCTATTTCGCGGTTTCTACATCTTGATTCTGATGTTTTACTTGTAAGTGAATTAGAAAAAATTACAAAAAATTCTGCAGACTTTAATTATGTAATGATTTGTGGTCATAATTTGCTTGCAAATACACGAGGATTGGAAGTGTATTGCGATTATATCATTGATACATATCAGAATAATTTTCAAATTTTAGAAGATTATTATCGGGGAATTTGGTATGAGACGATTTATATGAATAATGATTATGTTTTGGAATTTACAAATCAAAACGTATGTGATATGACACTGTTGCATTTATTGATACAATCAAAACCATCCATAACTTATAAAAATATTGGGATTATTGATGAGGAAAATTATGTTTGTGATAATAATATCGGTTATGCGGAATGATTCGATTCGTTTTTATGATTAAAAAAAGTCGTATACAAAGACGGAAAGTATTATGGTTTTATTAATAAAAAAAGAGTGCAATTCTTGACATTACATTTTCAGTGAGTATTTAAAAAAATGATTCCATATATGCAGCAATGAAAATATTATCGTTCTATTCTTGCTTTAGGTTGGCGATTTTTGTGTGTGCGAACTATTTCCGTTTTTCTTCAGAAAATTTTTCCAAAAAATATTTATACCGCGATACAAAAATTTTATATCAATCACTTACTTAAATAATATTCCATTATGGCAAAAATCGACTATTTAAAAATTCTCAATAAAAATTACACTGATTTTTCTATGTATGAAAAATTTCTTTTGGGTAAAAATTTTGACTTTTCGTCAAAAAAAATTTTAGATTATGGATCTGGAAATGGAAAATTATGTGAATTTTTACTGCATCGTGGTGCTAAAAGGGATCAGATTTTTTGTGCTGATATAGAGCAATCTCATATGGATTATATTAATAAGCATACAGGAATTTTTAATTTTTCGCTCATTGATGCTATAAATCAAAAAACTCACTATGCAGATAATTTCTTTGATTGTATTTTTTGTCTTGATGTTATTGAACATTCCAAAAATTATGATGCTATTTTGCAAGAACTCAAAAGATTAATAAAAAAAGACGGAATTATTATTATTTGTACACCAAACCGATTGACAAGGCATTTAGATAGGGAATTATTGTCAAAATGAAAATTTTTTCAAATACTTACTTTTAATATAAAAAGATTATTCTGAAAAGCATTTCTGGATCCGACGCATGAGCTTGAATTTTTTCCGCATCAATTTAAAAAATTATTGCAAAAATATAATTTTCGTATTCAGGAGGATAATTTTTCCTTTGTAAATTATATTCCATTTATATCCACACGAAGTTTTATTGTGCATGTGAAAAAATAATTCTGACAAAAATTTACATATTTGTTTTGCAGCGGACAATGCGTATGCTCCGCATTTGTGTGCCGCTATTTTTTCACTCTTAAAAAATATTTCTCCAGATTTTTTTGTAAATATTTATATATTGGATGGATGAATAACAGAAGAAAATGTCAAAAAAATTACCCATTCTTTAGATATTTTTTCTCGCTTTCATATTTCATTTATTTCATTTAACAGAGATCAATACAAAAAATATCCTTCCATAATTGGTTTGGCTGCATACTATCGATTGGAAATTGCTCATCTTTTTCCTAATATTTCACGGATGTTATATATTGATTCTGATGTGATAGTAACAGGAGATGTCAGTAAGATTTTTTCTTATGATATTGAGAAAAGTTATTTTTGAGCTATTTCAGAAATTACACTTCGAGCGTATTATAAAGACAGGCTTTGATTGGATCAAGATGGTATATTTTTTAATTCTTGAGTACTTTTTTTGAATTTAGAAAAAATTCGTCAAGAAAACTTTTTTGAAAAAGCCAAACAATATATTCTTGTAAATTCAGAAATATTATTTGATAGTGACCAACAAGCAATGAATGTAATATGAGAAAAAAAATGGCTTCCATTGCCACCAAAATATAATTCCTTGCCTTGGAACTTTTATACCAATTCATACAAAAATCTTGGATATACTCAAAAGGATTTTCTTGATGCCCAAAAAAAACCGTGCATTATTCACTTTGCTTGAGAAAAACCATGGAAATATTTTTGTGATCATCCCAAAAAAGATATATATTGGGAATATAGAAACCAAACGATGTTTTCTTGTATGCAAAAAACCCCGATTGATAATTTTTCTTTTCGAGGTTTATGGCGTTTTATAGTGAATAAAATTTTTATGTTTTTAATGATTCATTTGAGCGAAAAATCCTATTTTTACTTAATATATATTCCTGCAAAAAAATTACGAAATTTTCTGAAAAAAATTCACTAAATTTTTAATATTTTTATTCCAATTAAATCGAGATAATTGGATTTTTTGTTGTTCTCATTTGATGGTTGTTTCCATTTTTTTTGCAATTTCTTCAATATTATGAGGATTTACCAATAGATTTTTATCTGTGCAAATTTCTCGAAATGGCGGAATATTGGATGCAATAATTTTACATTCACAAGCTATAGCTTCAGGAATAGTGAGTCCAAATCATTCTAATTTTGATACCGAAATATAAAATTCCGCATTTGAATACCATTTTCTCAACTCATCGTATCACATTTTTTCTCGTTTGAGAATAATGTTGTTTTGCAAATTTGAAAAATTTTTTAAAAAATTATCAAAATTTTGTTCGTGTTCCTCTCATCCTGCTTGCCCGATTTTTACAAAAAGAATTTCAGGATGTTTTTTATGAAAAATCTCGAAAGCATATATAAGATTTTCAAGATTTTTTCGTGGTAATTCTGTCCCCACATAGAGAATGTATTTTTTTGGGTAAAAATTTTTTATTTTCTCTGGATAAAATTTTTCAGAAATCCCATTATAATTGACAATGATTTTTTCTGTAGAAATATTTCTGTCAAGAATTTGTTGTTTTGTAAAATGAGAAATGGCAAAAATTTTTTCAGGAATTGCAAGAATGATTTTTCCAATAAAATTATCGCCCCAATTTTCAATATGATGAATGCACATAAAAATTTTTTTCCAAGGAAATATGAATTTTAGGCCAATAATATAAGGATTTTCATAAGAAAAATAAATCTGCTTATACAAAAAACTTTTATAA
>JBHBSX010000049.1:0-4729 GCA_041779175.1 Candidatus Altimarinota bacterium
CGTGAACAAGTAGAAGAACTTGCTCAACAGAATGCTATTAAGAAAATAGGAATATATAATCGTGGAAGTGAAGAGGAAATGAAAAAAGTTCAAGACATTATCTATAATTTATTAACCACAAGACCATGAGTTCAATATGAAATGGAACAAAATGAGAATTTTTTGGTGCAAGAACTTATAGAACGTTGAGATTTTCATAAGTATTACAAGAAAAAACTTGATGAATTTGATGGTAATCATAATATGAATTGTATCAGCAATCCTGCATGGTTTCAGTTTAATTGTTCATCTGCCGAGAAATGAGATGTGAATTTTAAAATATATAAAACTTTTCATCCTTATCATCTTGAATTTTTGGAGTTTTTACCGGAACTTTATAATGAATTTAAAGAAATATGAAAACAAAATAATGTAAATATTTCTTTTAAAGTTCCAAATGGTTTCATGGGTCTGCTTGCAGGAAATGATAATTTAGTAATCCATTTTTCAGATTTAAAAATACAAAAAATACTTCAAGAAGCGCTTGATAAATGGATTTTGAAACACAATATTGCTACCATATCTCGTAATTTTAGTCGTACAGAATTAGCTGCAGATATTTGAGGTAAGTCATTTTCTGAGTATATTGCCTCATATTATGCACAACAATGGCTGCTTGGGTATTCGCCTGAAAGTGTTATTCGTGGTGCTATTGAGCAATCCAAAAAGCCAAATTTTTCTATTGCCTCATAGTTTGTTGTTGTGAAGGATTTTTTGGTGTTTAATTATGGAGTCTTTTTTGAATGAAATACTAGTTATATATGCTAAATACAATTGTTATAAGGTAATTATTCTTTTTTAAATTTTTTCAAAAAATTTTTATTTTTTCTCAAAATCTATATAATACTCTCATGATACATATTTTAAAAACACGATTTGATGCTAATATGCATCGTCATAATAATGTGACTTGGGAACAGGTTTTACAAAAAATTTCTCAAAACAAAAATTTTTTAAAAATTCTTGAAAAAATGGAAGCAACAGGCGGTGAGCCTGATGTGGTGTTTTATGATGAAAAAACTCATGAAATGTGGTTTGTGGATTGTTCGCCAGAGTCACCAAAATGACGCCGAAGTTGTTGTTATGATCAAAAAGCGCGTACAGAACGCACTAAATTTCCGCCAGAAACTTCCGCAGAGGAATTGGCAACAGAAATAGGAATTGAAATTCTTGATGAGGAACAATATAGATTCCTGCAAACACTTGGTCAATTTGATCAAAAAACCTCATCTTGGATCAAAACACCAGATGCTATTTGTTCTCTCGGTGGTGCGATTTTTGCAGATTTTCGCTATAATACCACTTTTGTATATCACAATGGCGCGGATAGTTATTATGCAGCACGCGGATTTCGCGGAATTTTGAAAATAAAAAACAATCAATAATATATTGATTGTTTTTTATTAC
The DNA here is from genome assembly GCA_041779175.1 of Candidatus Altimarinota bacterium. Taxonomy (GTDB): domain Bacteria; phylum Patescibacteriota; class Gracilibacteria; order BD1-5; family UBA2023; genus GN02-873. The sequence continues at coordinate 1,447 of JBHBSX010000049.1, forward strand.
AATTTTTTGTTTGAAATATTTTCTTTTGAATGATTTTATGTTTCTGAAGTTGAATATTCTATTCGTTTTACTTTAGCAAATGCAGAAAGCATGCGTTTGAGAGTTCGCGCGAGTTCCGTGTATTTTTCCATTTCTTCAATTGAAATTTTTCCAGAAGTTCCTGCTTCCATGAGATAATTTTTAAATGAATAATATTCATCATCGACTTTTTGCAGATTTTTTTCAGAAAATTCTTGAGTATTTTCTTCAATAGTGGTATCAATAGTTTCTAGAAGTTTCTCAACCGAATCAAGAAATTCATGTGTTTTTATATGCACTTCATTATCTGATTGTGGAATTTTTGAAAATTCATCTTCCAATTTTTTGATATAAAAACTTGTCTTTTGATACTGATCGCGCATCAAAAGACATTCACGTAATTCATTGGCCACAATATCTGACATTTCAGATTTTGTTAATTTTGTAATAAAATCCGTGATAGCACGCCCCAGTTCATCAATTTCTTTATTTCGTGACAAGAGACTCCCAGTTCCAGAAAGATATGAAATAAAGCCATGAAGTGAGTCAATAAGCATGATTCTATAGCGCTCCATTTCTTTAAGAAGTGCTTCCATGGCAAGAGAAGGATTTGAAAGTAGAGTATCATCAATATATTTTGGCTTTTCAATCATTTTTTCGTCTTTTGTAAAGCGTTTTGATAAAAATTTTGCCATCAAACCTCCAAGAGGAATCATAAGAATGGCTCCAAGAATATTGAAAGATGTATGAAATAATGCAAGTTCCTTTTGAATATCATCGCCCATTTTGAGTATATCTGAAAAAATATCAACAAAATGCACGAAAAACGGAAGAATCAAACTAGCGCCAATTGCTGCCACTATATTGAAACCAATGTGTGCCCATGCCGCACGTTTTGCATTTGCTGTAGCACCAATAGTAGCAAAAAAGGCTGTAGCTGTTGTACCGATATTTGCTCCGATAATTGCTGCCGCTGCAATAGTAATTGGAAGATTTGCTGTTGTAGCAAGTGTCAAAATAATTGCCATTACAGCAGCTGATGACTGCATAATTACCGTCAAGACAAAACCAATGGCAATAAATAAAATAATTGATGAAAGTCCAAAATTGATAAAATTTTCAAATGGAATAATTTTTTCAATTCCTGTGAATGCATCTTGAAGGAAATCAAGTCCCAAAAATAATAATCCAAATCCCGCAATAACACCACCAATGGCCTTGATATTTTTATTTTCAAGCATTTTAAGGACAATTCCCAGTCCAATCATTGGCAATGCAAAAGCCGAAATCTTAAAACTTCCACCACCAACCAGCGCAATAATCCAAGGCATCATAGTGGAACCAACATTGGCACCAAAAAGTAGCCAAAGCGAATTAGCAAAAGTCAAAATCCCAGTATTTACAAAACCAATTGCCAAAAGTGTTGTGGCGGTTGATGATTGCAATGCGGTTGTTGCCAGAAAACCTGAAATAAATCATTTTACTTTTGTATTTGTGTATTTTTCAAGAAATTTTACAAGTGCTGGACCAGATGCGCTTTTGAGTCCGTCAGTCATGAGTGACATTCAGAGTAGAAAAAGCCCAATGCCTCCAAAGAGCATTCCAAAAGAAAATTCTTCCATAAGTTTTTAAAATTTTTTCAAAATAAGTCTTTGGTAGTATATAATATTTTGAAGATTTTTGCAAATTTTCACCACAAAATTTTTTAAAAAATTTTTCAATTTCAGTTGCTATTGCTATTATTATCAACCCCATTTTCATATTTTCTTCGCTTTGGCTACGAAAATATGAAAATCGCCCCACTCTTGGGGCTTATTTTTAATTTTTTCTCGATTTTTTAAAAAAAATTATTATAATCAGCAAAATTTTTTTAAAAAATATGAAACTGATTCTTTTTACTGATGGTGGTTCTCGCGGGAATCCTGGCCCAGCTTGATGCGGGATTTTTATTGCTGATGAAAATGAAAATCCTCTCAAAAAAGGCTATCGTTATCTCGGTGAAACTACCAACAATGTCGCTGAATACACGGCTATGCAAATTGGAATTGAAAAATGTATAGAAATGGGGGCCACAGAGATTGACTTGCGTGCGGATTCTCAACTCGCGATTCGTCAACTTTCTTGAGAATATAAAATCAAAAATGAAGGACTTAAAGCGATTTATAATGAAATTCAAAATATTCTTTCCGCGTGGTGAGGCAAAATTACATATACGCATATTTTGCGCGAATACAACAAAGAAGCGGACAGATTGTCCAATGTAGCAATGGACAAAGGACAATGAAAAAATAATAATGAATAATTATAAATTTTAAAAAATTCATAATTTATAACTTTTTATGATCACAAAAACCAAAATTGCATATTTGCGCTCGCTTCATAATCGTAAAGAAAGGCTTGAAGCTCAGAGATTTATTGTAGAAGGCAAAAAATCGATTCTTGAAGTGGTAAACTCGGATTTTCGTATTGTAGAAGTTTTTTTGCGAGAGAATTTTTTGCATCCTCTCAAACAAAATTTTCCTATAGAACTCGTTACAGAAGCGGAACTTGCGCGTATTTCATCGCTTTCATCGAATCGTGATGGTGTAGCGGTAGTTGAAATTCCCAAGAATTTTTTGCCAAAAATTTCTGAAAATAATTTTACATTGATTCTTGATGGTATCAATGATCCGTGAAATCTCGGAACAATTATGCGAATTGCTGCTTGGTATGGGATTGAGCATATTATTGCGTCAAATGATACCGTTGATATCTATAATCCCAAGACGATTATGGCAACAATGGGATCTTTTACTAGTGTAAAGGTTTTTTATGAAAATCTTGAAAATTTTTTCGAAAAAAATCCGGAAATCCCTGTTTATGGGGCGTTTCTTGATGGGGAGAATATTCGAAATCTTGAGCGCGTTGAGCCAGGATTTGTGGTGATTGGCTCGGAGGCGAATGGAATTCGAAAAAATCTTGAAAAATTTGTGACGGAAAAAATCACAATTCCGCGATTTGGTGGGGCGGAAAGCCTCAATGCTGGGGTCGCGACGGGGATAATTTTGGAGAGGTTGATGGGGTAGAGGGGATTATGAATGAAAAAATATGAATTATAAATAGAGAATGGAAAGCTTTTATAAATTTTTTAAAAAATATCTAAATTATGAATTTAATACAAGAAATTTTTAAAACACAAAAAGAGTGAGTTGAGTGGAAAAGTTTGGAGGAATTATGAAAATTTCTTCCTTGATTAAAATGAAAAACAAAACAGGATTTCAAAAAA
>JBHBSX010000050.1:0-4045 GCA_041779175.1 Candidatus Altimarinota bacterium
GAGCTGGCATACCAACAATAGTTTCACCATCTTTTTTGAGAGCTACTACTGACGGTGTAGTGTTTCCACCTTCTGCATTAGGAATAATTTTTGCTTGTCCACCTTCCATAAATGATACTGCAGAGTTTGTAGTACCAAGATCAATACCAATAATCTTTGACATAATATAAAAAGTTAAAATGTAATTTGTAAATTGTGATTTTTTGAAAATTCTTGACAAATTTCAAAAAATTTTTGTAAATTAGCAGTCAATTACTTCGAGTGCTAAATCTTACACAAGAGAGTATATCACTTTTTATTTTTTTGTCAAAGATTATTGGTATTGACCTTGGTACTACAAACTCTGCGGTATCATTTATGGAAGGTGGACAAGCAAAAATTATTCCTAATGCGGAAGGTGGCAACACAACACCTTCGGTAGTAGCCCTCAAAAAAGATGGTGAAACTATTGTTGGTATGCCAGCTCGTCGTCAGGCAGTAACGAATCCACTCAAAACAATTTATTCTGCAAAGCGTTTTATCGGTCGCAAATTCAGCGAAGTAAAAGACGAAGTGAAAAATTTTCCTTTTACTATCAGTGAGGGTCCAGATGGTGCGGCTATGATTGAATGGGATGGAAAACCAGTTCGTCCAGAAGAAATTTCTGCAAAAGTTCTTGAAAAACTCAAAGCCGACGCAGAAAAATATCTTGGACAAAAAGTAACAGAAGCGGTAATTACAGTTCCTGCATACTTCAACGATGCAGAGCGTCAAGCAACTATCAATGCTGGTAAAATTGCGGGTCTTGATGTAAAGCGTATTGTAAACGAACCAACAGCCGCAGCGCTTGCTTATGGTGCTGATAAGTCAAAAGATCAAAAAATTGCGGTTTATGACTTTGGTGGTGGTACTTTTGATATTTCTATTCTTGAAATTGGTAGTGAAGGAACATTTGAAGTATTAGCAACAAATGGTGATACTAAACTTGGTGGTGACGATTTTGATCAGGCGATTTTTGAATATGTAATGGCAGAATTCAAAAAGGAAACAGGAATTGATCTTATGGGTGATGCTATGGCGGTTCAAAGAGTTCGTTCAGCTTCAGAAAAAGCAAAAATCGAACTTTCTGCTGCAACTCAAACAGAAATCAACGAGCCATTTATTGCTATGAATGATGGAGTTCCTTCTAACCTCAATGTTACTCTCACTCGTGCAAAATTCGAAGAACTCATTGCACCACTTGTAGAACGATCAATTGAGCCTTGTCGTAAGGTTCTCAAAGATGCAGGACTTCAAGCAAGTCAAATCAATGAAGTAATTCTTGTTGGTGGTTCGACTCGTGTTCCTATGGTAAAGGCAAAGGTAGAACAATTCTTTGGTAAAAAACCAAATGAATCAGTTCATCCAGATGAAGCGGTTTCTCTTGGTGCTGCGATTCAAGCGGGTATTATTCAGGGTGATGTAAAAGATGTTCTTCTTCTTGATGTAACACCACTTTCTCTCGGTATTGAAACTCTTGGTGGTGTAATGACTCGCATGATTGAAAGAAATACAACGATTCCAACAAGCAAGTCTCAAGTATATTCTACAGCTGCTGATAATCAAGATAGTGTAGAAATCCACATTCTTCAAGGTGAAAGAGAAATGGCAAGCGACAACAAATCTCTTGGACGATTTATTCTTTCTGGAATTGCGCCAGCACCTCGCGGAATTCCTCAAATCGAAGTAACTTTTGATATTGATGCTTCTGGTGTTCTTCATGTTACTGCTAAGGACAAAGGAACAGGAAAAGAACAAAAAATCACAGTTCAAGGAAATACAGGAATGAGCGATGAAGAAATCGATAAGCTTGTAAAAGAAGCGGAAGCAAATCGCGAAGCTGATAAGAAAAAGAAAGAATCAATTGAGGTTCGCAATCATGCCGATTCTCTTGTATATCAATCAGAAAAAACTCTTGAAGATAATAAAGGAAAATATGATGAAAAGGACGGCGAAACAGCAAAATCCGCACTCGAAAGACTGAAACAAGTGCTTGCTGATACCAATTCTTCAAAAGAAGATATTGAAACGGCAACAAAAACTCTTTCTGATGTGATGATGAAAATCGGACAAGCAATTTACTCTCAACCTTCAGCCGATGCTAATGCTGAAAAGAAAAATGATGATGGTTCAGTAGATGCGGAGGTTGAGGAAAATAAATAGTTTTAAAATTTCCCTACATATTTTAGTGTGGGGAAATTTCTATTTTCTAAATTTTATCTATGTCAAAAAATCAAGTTGAAACATATTTATGTTTTATATATAAAAGCAATATTGTTAAGCAGATTTGCAAATTAATCATTAATAAAAAATGAGATATTTATTTTACTTTGCCGTACATTATACATAGATGACCAACATTTTTAGTAGATATGAATTTTAAATGGGACTCAGTATATGGCAATCAAAGTCATTATATTTCTTATAACGATATTTATATCGAGGATGTATCTTTAACGGATAGAATTTTCAAATTAACTTATCATCCCTCTGGATTTGCACAATTTTCTGGAACCTGACAAATCTCATCTGGGATAAGCTCTAATGGAATTCCTAAATGATTTTCTGTACAAAGTCTTCCATTTATAAAAATATGTCACTGACCTTTTGTATGATATCATTTTCAATGAGATGTCAATCTTTTTCAAAAAGCCTCTTTTAAACAATGAAAACAATACACAATACTACCAATAGTCACTGGTAACTGAAATTTATTTAAAGAAATTGATATTATTTATGATCAAAATATATTGGGAGTAGAATTTTTCTTGAGAAAAATTGATAATATTTCACTTATGAAAGATTATTTTATTATAGAACCAAATAAAAAAGATATTACTGGTATTTTTCCACACCCAAAAGAGAAATATTTTAAATCACGAGCATTCTTTTTCGAAGCTCAACAACAAACATATGCTTTATTAACAAGAATATTAGTATCAAAAAAATGAATATCAAATAATCATTATATAAATTCTGAATTAACCTATAGCTTTTGACCAGCAACTGAGTTTTTATGAGACAATTTCTGAAAAACTATAAAATGTTTTCATTGACAATATTGGAAAGATTATTTTAATAATAAGATTTCAAAAGAAATTAATCTAAAAAATACAAATTCATACCCCCCCCTAACGATAACTTTGCTTATTTTGAATATTTTAAAAAAAATTATTAAAAATCAATAATGAAAATTTTAAAAATTTATCATTTTTATATAAAAATAATGAAATTATTTCTTATGAAAATTTGAAAAGTTTTAATAGCTTGTCTTTATGAGAAGCTCTAAAAGTTTTTATAAATGATGCTGATGGAAAGTTTTATATCACTGATTTAACAACTACTTATTCACAAAAACTTGGGCTATATGTAGTGAAAATATTAAGCAAAAATATGATTCCAGTATGGTTTTAACGAAAATCTATTCCACAAATTCCATATAATAAAAAACGATTACGGGATTTTCCTAAAAATTTTGTAAGCCCAATACCTGATTTTTTACATTTTTTGATTACAATATGAATATACGAAAAATTCATTCACAAGATGAAAATGATATTGAAAAATTTATTACTCTTCGTAAAGAATCTATTCTCGACGATATTAATCATTATAATCTCATGACTTATATTGACGAAGAAAAAGATTTTTCTGTAGCGGGTTATATAAAATATGATTTTTTGAAAAATTATTTTATTATTGAAAATGAAAATAATTTTATTGCCTATGGAGCATATACACAAACCTGGGCTCGTAATTTTCAATGAAATCACAATTTTACCATTTGACCAATTTATGTTTCGCCAAAATATCGTTGACAACAACTTTGACAAAAAATTCTTTCAGCAATCGAAATGGAGATTTTAAATAATTTTTCTTATGAAAACATTAATCTGCTATTGCTTGTAAATTCGGAAAATTTTTCCGCCATTTGACTTTATGTAAAATGTGGTTTTGAAGATAGATGAACTTATAAAAATTATATTCAAACCCGTGAATGAAAATATTTTAATGTCAAAATTATGCA
>JBHBSX010000051.1:0-14730 GCA_041779175.1 Candidatus Altimarinota bacterium
TAGGGAGTATGTTTTTGATCCAAAGAATGAGGTTCAAAAAATTTTAAAACTGCCCTCAAATGAACGAAAAGAGGCTTTGAAAAATTTTTATAAAAATCTTGAAATATTCTATAAAGAATTAGATAAGATTTTTGATTATATTCGTGAAGAATTCCGCAATTCTGATTGGTCTGATTTGACTTTTGAGGAAATGGAAATAGAAAAAGAAAATTTTATAAAAAATTTTCAGGAAAAAATATCACATTTCTCACAAGAAACGCAACAGCAATTCAATAAAGGGGTTCGGGAATATATCGATCAGAGAATTGAGGCGTATAAAAAATTTTTGAAATTCGGAGAGAATCCCGAAGGATACTTGAAAGAAATGGGATATATTCGATGAGAAATAGCAGATTTAAAATATCCAATCAAAGTTGATGTCTTGGGGGCAAATCTGGTATTTACGGCACATGAAAAAGAAGATTCATTGTTTGAAGCGGAGTGGAATTGAGGATATCATGATTCTATCAACAAAAATATTGTTATCCGTAATAATGATAGAGCTGAAGGGATACGAGAACATGAACTTCGTCATGCGGAAAATAATTTTATAATGAGTCATTTTTATAATAAAAAAGATTTTCTGTTACATAAAGTAATGCAACTCAATTCAGGGTATCTTGATATTTCACAAAATAAAAATGTAAGGCCATATACTTTGGAATATAAAAAAATTATGGAGAATGCACTGCGTTGTTTTCAGGATGAAGTAATTGCAACTCTTCGTGGCGGAAGAACAATAGATGAATTGTGGTTGTTATTATTATCCTGAGAGGCCTATGATTTTTTTGCTTATTGGAAGGATTTTTTTCCGTCATGAAAATATTTTGATATCAGTGGTAAAAAGGATACTATGCATATCGAATGGCAAGTGTTTATGTATTGAGATTATGAAAAAATGTGGGAAGAGTATCGAAAAAAAACAAGCAAGTATCTCATTGTTTTGGAAAATCTTTTAGAAAATAATGTTTCGTTTGATATACTTGCTGTAACGCCAATAGAAAAATGGGAAAGAATTTTAAAAAATTTTGAAAATTATAAAAGCCCACATAGTGGAATTACTTATAAAGAATTTTCTCAAAATACAGAAAATAGAGTATATAAGAAAAAAATAAATAATGGACCAGATTGAGAAATGATAGGATTGAATACAGAAGGAGAATTTTTTGCTACAGATAATCCAAGATATGAGTGGGCTCATAATAAACTTATTGGATGATGGCGTTATTTTAAGTTTGGAACATTGTTTAATGTGGCAGAATATGGAAAAATAGCCAGTATGACAAATATGCTCCAAGATGGTTTTAGTATTAGAAAAAATGGGAGGGTTTGTGAATATAAAAATTTTCAGAGAACATCTTGGCAGTGAAGAATGACGGAGAAAATAGAGAATGGGAATATTTGAGTTAGTTTAGTATTACAAGATACGCATAATGAGGGTGTATTGTTATTTAAGAAATGAGAATTTACATTCAAGGATGACAAAGTTGGTATGCTAAATGGAAAAATTGGAGCAAGATATTCAGATTTTTCTGCAATAAGAGAGCGCTGGAGACAAAAAAGAATGGATGCTGAAAAAAGGGCCTGAATAGTGTCATGAGAAAAATCTATGGGAGAAACTCTGGAAATTTTTTGAAAAAAATTTGATTTAACATCTCTTTTTGATGGGCTTGAAAATTTTTTCCCAACAGAATCTATTATTCTTACTATTGTTGATGGAAAAATTGATATTTCTCAAGTTGATGAAAAAAAATTGAATAAATTTCTCCAAAAACATCCTTCGGAAGACCTTGTAAATCTACTCCATGAATATGGATATAGCGTACAAATGGAACAAAATAATTTCAAAAAACGCATTTCAAAAACCCTTTCATAATTTGCTTTTCTTTGATTTATATATATAATCACAAAAATTTTTAAAAACTATGAAAATCCAAAAATATCTTTCACAGGCGGGCGTATGTTCACGAAGAAAGGCAGAAGAATATATTGCAAGTGGGCTTGTTTCGGTTAATGGTGAGACGGCCCATATTGGTCAAGTTATTGATCCAGAACGTGATGAGATTCGCGTTGATAATCAGATTATTGAAGAACAAAAAAATCTGGTTTATTATATTTTTAATAAACCTCGCGGAATTGTGACCACTTGTTTGTCGGGGCATCCTGATGAAAAGTGAATTTTGGATATTGTGGATTTTGGTGAAAGGGTTTTTCCTATTGGTCGTCTTGATAAAGACACGACAGGGCTGATTATTATGACCAATGATGGACGTCTTTCTAACTTTTTGATACATCCGCGATATGAACATCAAAAAGAATATATTGTGGAAGTGTATGGAAAAATCGAAGATGAGGCTCTTGAAAAAATGCGTCGTGGCGTTAAGATTGAACTTAAGGAGAATTCTCGTCAGAAAAAAAGAGAAAATCTTCCACCAAAAATGTATAGAACAAAGCCAACTCAAATTGAGCGACTTTCGTCCTCGAAGTTTTCTATTATTTTGGAAGAAGGAAAAAACCGCCAGATTCGTCGTATGATTGCGGCGGTTGGTTATGATGTGAAACGACTCAAGCGTATTCGCATTGAAAATATTAAACTTGGTGATTTGGCGGAATGAGATTTTCGTCATTTTACCGAATCGGAAAAACAAACTTTATTTAAACGATTACAACTTATATAGACAATGAAAAATTTTTCAAAAAAATTTGCTCCTGCTGTAGTATGTGCCACATTAGCACTTTCGGCTTGTAAAAAGCCAGAATCTGAAGTATATTCTGAAAAAGTGCCCCCAATAGAACAAGTACAAGAATGAACTCAAGAAAAAATTACAAATATTGTTTCTGAAGCCATGGAAACAAGTGAAAAAAAGAAAGAAGAGATGGTCAATGTTGTATCTAAGGCCTTAGATCAAAGTGGAAAGGATTTGGAAGAAACTCTTAAAAAAATTGAAGAAGAGCCAGTAGTAACACAAATAACACAAACAAAGGATGCTTGGCAAAATATTGTTATCAATCCAACAGATACAGCATCATCAGGTACTGAAGGTGATCAAGAAGAAAATTCTACAATAATTCCTGAAGATACTCAAAAACAAAAATAAAAGTCAAAAAGGACTTTTATTTTTTATTTGCTTTTTTAAATAAAGTTTGTATACTGGTTTTTTATAAACAATATATGTCTTGAAAAAATAAAGGTGCAGATAGAATGCAAAATAATATGAATTTAACTCTCAAGGGATCTGTATATAAGGGTCTTTTTTTCTTGTCTTTGCCGATTTTGATAGGAAATGTTTTGCAAGGGTCGTATCAGTTTATTGATGCCTATTGGATTGCAAAAATTTCTACAGAAGCAGTGGCTGCATCTTCCGCAAGTGGAAGTGTATATTTTCTCCTTTTGTCACTTTGAATGGGGTTTTCTATGGCGGGAACTATTTTGATTGCACAATTTGCAGGTGCTCGCAATCAACAAATGGTGAATAAATACGCCTCTCAAACGCTCATGGTAGATATTATTTTGGCTTTAATGCTTGGGTTAATTGGATTTTTTCAGGCAGAAAATATTTTGACACTTATGGGGGTGCAACCTGATGTCATATTATTGGCGGTTCCATTTTTGCAAATTACATTCTTCGGAATGATTTTTTCATTTATTTTTTCGATGTTTCAATCAATTTTGCGAGGAGTAGGAGAAGTAAAATTGCCTATGTATATAGTTGCAGGAACTGTGATTCTTAATATGATTCTTGATCCGATTTTTATTTTTGGCTTTGGATTTATACCTGCAATGGGAATGTCGGGTGCGGCTTGGGCTACAATGTTGGTGCAATTTATTTCTGCGCTTATTGGCTTGATTATATTATTTCGTGGAAATTATGGTGTGAAAATTTCTATTTCAGATATGATCCCTGATGTTTCATTTATAAAGAAAATATTTTTCTTGTGATTACCATCATCTATAGAAATGTCTTTGCGTTCTTTTGGAATGCTTATGATGACAACTTTGGTGGCAAGTTTTGGTACTGTTGCTTTGGCAGCAAGTGGTGCGGGAGGATATGTTTTTCAAATGATATTTTTTCCAGTTATGGGTTTTTCTATTGCCACTTCCACTATGATTGGCCAAAATTTAGGAGCTAAGAAGATTGAACGTGTTGATGAAATTGCAAAAAAATCTATGATTTTGTCTTTTGGAATTCTGACGATAATAGGAATTTTGATATATATTTTTGCTCCATGACTTGTATCATTGTTTATTGAAAATAATTCTGAAGCCACTATTATTGCAGTTGATCTCTTGCGTATCAATGCTTTGTGGTTTGGTTTTATGGGGATACAATTTGGTCTTACTGGTGCTTTTCGTGCCGCTGGTAATGCGACTATGGCAATGAATTTGTGATTGGTTTCCATGTTTGTGATTCAATTTCCGATTGCATATTTACTTTCTCGCACAGAATTGGGCGTTGATGGAATTTGGTGGTCGTATGCGATTACGAGCATAGTGATGGCATTTGTGACTTTTTCTATTTTTCTACAATGAAAATGGAAAAACAAAAATCTGACTGGAGATGGACAGGTTGAAGAAAAAATCCTTAAAGAAACTATGGTTTCTGAAGGAAAATAAAATCTCTCATTTGAGGGATTTTTAAAAATTATGAGTTAAGAGTTAAGAATTAAGAATTTTGGATTTTTTTTTAAAAAATATCATTTTTATTTCTCTTTTATTCCCCTTAAATTCGCGGGATGTGTGATAATATAAATTTTTAAAAATTTATAAAAATCCCCCTTTCAAGGGGGATATAGGGGGTTGGTTTTTAAAAAATATACATATTGTTTCATAATAAAAAAATCCCTTATTTTAGGGATTTTTTTATAAAATAATTTCTTAAAGAATTGATAATAAAAGCAAATAATCAGCCACAGCAAAAACCAAATATATTGAGTATAGATTTTCAACTATCAAAAATACTGGCAATATAAAAATATTTTAAAAAATAACAAATAATCAATATAATAGCGTGAATACAAATAAGAGAAAAAATCAATCGGATTCCGTATTTTGAAAAATTTTTTAAAGAATTTTTATGAAAATTTCACAAAATAATCAAGAATCCAAACGGGAAAAATTCAAAAAATGGCAAAAAAGTATTTTGTAATTCAATAAATGTGTATACGCCATTAATTTTATAAAAATTAAAAATTGCTAATGGATTGAGAGTAATGTGATAATCATAAAGAAATTGATAAGAATGGTTTCATATTGCTCAAATACGCGTATATTCTATGAATTCATAATTTATAATCCAGAGAATCGAGACAATAAAACTACTTATAAAAAATATATTTCGTGCCGAATTTCATCGTATATAAAGAAATATACTGATAAGTATCAATAAAACAAAATATAACATAATATACAAATAAAAATCTCAATATAATAGCATTCTTATTTTTATTTTAAAAAAATTTTTATAAAATTCAAAGTTTTTTAAAAAATTTTCTTGACAAAATAAAATTTCAGAATAATATTACCTTGCATTACAAAGTAATTATAAAATTATGGAATCAAAAATTCAATCGCAAATGCGAAAGGGGATTCTTGATTTTCTCGTATTGTGAATTCTTAAACAATGAGAAACTTATGGTGCCGAGATTATCGAAATTCTTAAAAACAGTGATCTTATAGTAGTGGAATGAACGGTGTATCCATTGCTGTCACGACTCAAAAACGAATCATTGATCAATTATTATTGGGTGGAATCCGAGAGTGGCCATCCGAGAAAATATTTTCAACTGACCAAGAGCGGGGAAGAGGCGTATGAGATTATGTCTGAGAACTGGTCCGCAATCAAGAATACTATTGAACAGATTTTGCAAAAATAATATTGCAAAAAATTGCATTATATATATTGCAAAAATTAGCAATAATTAAAACTTAATTTTTTAAAAAAATTTTATGAAAACACTTCCAAAGAATTTGCAAAAAATTATTGATGATTATAAAAATAATCTTCAAAATTTTATTTCAGAACATAATCTTGATTCTGAACTTATCTCTGATATTGATGAAAGAATTTATGAAAAAATATCAGAAATCAAAAATCCAAAACCAAGTGATATAGCAAGTATTCTTGCAGAAGTCTGAACACCAGAAGAGATTTTTGCTGAAGAACTTCAAGAAAACACTATCGCAAATAATAGCAATAATGAAAAACAGAAAAATATTTTTCAAAAATTTTCTGAAGCCACGAATAAGATTATTTTTCTTGGAACATTTTTTGAACTTTCCAAATTAACAAATATTTCTGCAAATATTTTTCGAACATTGTTTCTTATTATTGTATTTCTTGGGTTTTTCTCTGGTTCATTAGAGATATCAATACTTGCAATTTTTGTATACTTTTTAGGATTTTTGCTTTTGAGAACTCGTTTTTTTGGATTTTTATTCTCGCTTGGAATTTGAACTTTCTTTATATTTTTATTGATTCCTGCGATAATTTTGCTCGGAATGTATGTGATGGATTTTCATATTGGTAATATATATCCTTTTATGAATATTCCTGTGTTATTTCCTATTGGTATGATTATTGGAATATTCTCGCTCATACTATTTATTCTGTATTTTTTTCGATACGCATTTACCAAAAAATTTTTTGGAGTTGGTTTTTTGGTAACGGCTATTGTGAGTTTTGTGATTGCGGTTTCTATAGGAATTTCTCTGGTGTTTAATTTGACTTTTCAATTCTACAGACCTGAACATATTAAGAGAGAGTTTGTAATAGAGACTCCAAAAAATATTTGAATTTTTGCTCCTTATGAACTTTCATCTGGTTTTCATAGTGATTATTATGAATCAAATATTTTTGGTATAGCTTTTTGGAATGCGTTTTCATATTATGCTGATATTGATGTGAGTCCTGATGATAATATACATCTTTATACTTCGGAAGAGTATATTGGATTACCTTGAGGGGAAAATGCCTATATGCTCGAATGATTTGATCTCCAGGAACATATTGCCAGAAAAGTAATTGTCAAATCAGGGGAATGAAAATTCCCTCTTGGATTTAAATCAATTACCATTGAAAAAATTCTTATTCCAAAGAATATTGTATTTGCAAATATAAGCACAAGCAATCGCTGGATGAATAATAATTATAAAAATATTTCATTTCCTGGAATGGAAAATTTTTCAGAAAAAGAAAGAATTATGATAGTAAAACATTGTGGCAGTTATTATTATGATGATAATGCAAATATTCATTGTTCTATTACTGAAGAAGATATAAAGAGCATTTTAAAGTATGCTAATGGAGCACCAGTTCTTGAGTAATAAAAAATCCCCAAAAATTATGGGGATTTTTTATTACAAATTTTTTTAAAAATATTATTGCGAAAAATGGCAATATTAAAAGTAAAAATTTATAATTATTTTTAAACTTCTTCTTTTTATAAAAATACTTCGCCATTCATAATTTTATATAAATATACATTGATTTGCCCCAAAATTTATTACAATATTTTGCAATAATTTTTATAAGAATATTTACACATAAAATAATATTTTTTGCAAGAAGAAATTTTGAAAAAATGATCAGATTTTTGAAAAGATGAGAAAAATGTGATAGTATAATGATATGAAAAAAATTATCACTCTTGCTACACTCTCGATTTTTGCGAGTGTTACTCTCTCATCTTCATATGCTCTTGATCCTAATGCTACTGGTGCTATTGTGGATCGTTTTAAGACGCAACATGAAAAAATTCTTTTTGAAAGTTTGCCTTTTACGGCAACTGGCGCAAATGAAGTTCTGGAATATGAATACAGAATGAATGGGCTAGAAGCACTCAAGAGTCGTATGGCGGAAGTAGAGACGTATTATGCTGAAAAAAAATCAGAAGCAACTTCTGAACGTGTAACTTTGCAAGCGGCTCTAAAAAAACTGGATGATGCTATTGCTGCTACTGAAAAATCTATTGAAGAAACAAAGAGATATATTGCACAACGCCAGCAAAAAATTTTGGCTTTGGAGATGGCTAGTATAGAGCTTAGAAAAAGAATTTCTTCTCACAGAAAGACCATCCTTGAATATTTGTCAAATATGTATTCTGAAGGGAATTTGATTTTTGATGAAAATGGGGAAGTAGATATTATGAAAGCATTACTTCTTACTTCTGAAGATACAGATTATTATCTTCAAGATATGACGTACAAGGCTATTGCTTCTCGTCTTGGTCAGCAATTTGTGGATGAATATCGTCAAATGGTTCGAGATTATTATGTGAATTCAGTAAAAACAAAAGAAGAACAAGTAAAACTTCAGAATTTACAAATTGATTTGGAAAAACAAAATGCAAATTATTTAACACAAAAAAAAGAACGCGAACAACTTCTTGAGATTACAAAATGACAAGAAGCATTGTATCAACAACATGTTATTGCTCAACAACAAGCACAAAAACAAATTGAAGAAGCATGGCAAAAAGCAAATGATGATTATAAAAAAACTTTTGAAAAATTTCTTGAACAGCATCAATGTTCTCAAGATTTAACAACAGAAGAATGTAAGCGTTTGCAACAATTTTTTACAAATGAAGCAGAACTTGCAAAAAGTGAATATGCGCAAAATACGGATAATATCTTTGTATGGCCATCTCAATCTCGTCGTGTAACTGCGTATTTCCGAGATCCTGATTATTATAAAATTGTAGGAAGTCAGCATGATGCTATTGATATTGGAACTCCGCAAGGTTCTGAAGTATATGCAGCAGCTGATGGTTATGTATATTATATTGTTCCGCCAGTTTCCACAGGATATTCTTATGTTGTTATCAAACATAAAAATGGTCTTGTGACTGTATATGGACATCTTTCTGATGTAAAAATCAAACCATATCAATTTGTTCGTCAGGGTGAAGTTATTGCACTTTCTGGTGGTGCTCCTGGTACTCTTGGTGCTGGACCGGCAACAACTGGCGCACATCTTCATTTTGAAGTTTGGAAAAATAAAGAAGCAGTTGATCCACTTCGTTTTATTCCAGTCAATGATATTGATTACAAGTCACTTCCAGCAATTTATCAAACGAAATTTATCACTGATTTAACAGAAAAAACAGGAACTGGTGTTGATACTTCGGAATACAAAATTCGTTTTACTCTTAAATGAGAAACAGAAGAAGAACGTCAAAAGTATATGCTCAAAACATATGCAACTCCAGCGTTTCAAGACTGGGAAATGTGGACAGATACAGCTATTGCAGCCAATATTGACCCAAGTTTTCTTATGTGTATAGGACTTTCTGAAACAACTCTTGGAAATTATCTCAAAACTCCATATAATGTTGGAAATGTAGGAAATACTGATTCTGGCGCAACAGTAACATTTGATTCGGCTCAAGAGGGTGTATCATGGATGGCAAAAACTTTTAACAATAAATATCTCGGACAATATACAAAAATCAGCCAACTTTCTCGTTGGGGAAATCAGACAGGACCGATTTATGCTTCGTCCAATTCTAATTGGCACAACAACACAATTCGTTGTCTTACAGCACTCAAAGGTCGTTTTGTGGAAGATGACTTCAACTTCAGAATTTCTCAAACAAAATAAAATCTCTCGAAATGAGAGATTTTATTTTAATTATGAATTATGGATTTTTATTTATGATATTTTGAGTAGTGAATGAAAATTTTCATTCACTACTATGGTTTTGTCTAATGTAGAAAATGTTTTATTTTCTATTTTTGTTTTTTTAAGTCGATATTTTAGAAAATTTTTTAAAAAAATATAAAAGAAAAAACAATAATAATTTCATTTGAAAGTATTTTGGTGATTTTTTAGGATATTTTGATACAGAACGGATTTAATCCGTTCACTACTATATTTTTTAAAAAAATTTTTTAAATTTTCTGTAATTCTTCAAATCTTTTTTCTATTTTTTCACATATTTTTTGATTTTCTGGTGTCATTGTTTCTTCTGTATTATTTTTTAAAAATTTTACAAAATTTTTTCAATTTTTTTCGCAAGAAATTTTTTCAAAATTATTTTCAGAATAAGAAATTTTTATAAAAATATTTTTTTCTTCACTATAAGGAAGTCCATTGTATTCAGTTAAAAAATTATTTTCACAATCAAAAAAATTGCCCGTCGCCATATTTTCATCAAAAAATATTTCAGCCTCGGGTGTTGTCACCACAGAAATATCACCATTAAGCCCAAAAACTTTTTTATTTTCACAAGAAAAAAGTTCCACATTCCAATCATTTTGCCAAGTATTTATAATATCAAAATTTTGAAAATATGCCATTTTATGTGAATTGACAATAATTTTTTTGGAATTTTTTTCAAAAATAATAGGCAATTGAATTTCGTCTTGAGAATGGTTTTGCAAATTTTTTGAAAAAATATTTTCAGATCAGATATTTGTAAAATTCGCAAAGACAAATAGTGATGCCAGTAGGGAAGTGAACACAGAATGTATCATAATGCGAAAAAATTTTTAAAAATTTACCAAATAATCACAAATTCTCATTTTACTTTTCCGCTATTGGACGCAAAGTATTCACGAACTTCAGCAATAGTTCCGCGCTTGAATTCTTCAAATTTTTTGGTAATTTCGCGTGCAACGCAAATTGGTGTGTCCGCACCAAAATATTCTTCAAATTCTTTGAGGGTTTTTTCAATTCTGTGAACCGATTCATAGACAACGGCGGTGTATTCTTTTTCTTGCAATTTTTTGAGCATAGTTTGGCGTCATTTTTTGATTGGCAAGAATCCGAGATAAGTGTATTGATGTGTGTCAAAACCGCTTGTCACCAGCGCTGAGAGAACCGCGGACGCACCGGGAATTGGCGTAACCTCGCAATTATTTTCTATGGCTTTTTTGATGAGAATAAATCCGGGATCAGAGATTCCGGGTGTTCCCGCATCGGACACTAGGGCGATATTTTTGCCTTCCATAAGCAATTCTATGATTTTGTCAATTTTGGAAAAACCAGAATGCGAGTGAAAACTCATAAGTCGGCCATTGTTCTCGATTTCATAGAATTTGAGTAATTGGCCAGTTACGCGAGTATCTTCACAAGCGATAAAATCCGCTTCTTTGAGTATGCGAAGTGCGCGAAGTGTGATATCTTCGAGATTTCAGATTGGGGTTGAAACGATATAAAGCATTTGAAAAAATTTTTAAAAAAACTCCAGTCTTTCGACTGAAGCTTTAATATCTTGATGGCTCCCCGAACTGGATTCGAACCAGTGACCTACCGGTTAACAGCCGGTTGCTCTACCGCTGAGCTATCGAGGAATATAATGCGGTTGTCTCTAAGACAAATGCATTATATTGAAATTTTTTAAAAGTCAAAAGTTTTTTTGAAAAATTATTTTTCATTCATCATTTCTTGTATTGCTGGCGTGAGAAATTGTACAATTCACAACAGAGCAATCAGTCCACCAAGAATAATAAACATTTGTGTAATTCCTATAATATCTGTTATTACTCCAATTCCCACTAGTCCGATAATTGACGGTAAAGCGGAAATACTGAAATTCAAACTCATAACTCGTCCGAGTTTTTCTGGTGCAATTTTTTCTTGTAAAAATGCCATAAAGGCTGATTGATGAAAAGATGCGGTAATTCCGAGAGCTGTCATAAGCGTAGCAAAAATCCAAAAAGTATTTGTCGGCAAAAATCCTGAAATTCCAAAAAGTAGTCCCGCAATAATCAAAAGCGTGTTAATAAGAAAAATTTTATGAACTTTGAATTTGTGTATAGTTACTATAATTCCACCAACAAGTGCCCCAATGGCAAATGCTATCTCAATTACTGAAAGCTCGAATTCTTTTCCGCCAAAATGATTCTGTGTCATAAGTGGCAAAATAGTGACAACTGGCATCAAAAACAGCATAGCAATAATTCCATAACCAAAAAACCAAGTAAGTCATCGATTTTCGAGAATAGCATCAAGTCATTCTTTAAGTTCTTGTATTACTTTTTGAAAATTGATCGGATTTTTGATGGTATTTTGTTTTGGAAAACTCACAAAAGCGAGAAAAATATTTGCCATAATAGCACCAAAAATATCCAAAAGCAATACTTGTCCAATAGGAAAAATCGAAATAGCCAAGCCACCAAGTGCGGGGCCTGCAATAGACGAAAGTGACTGAATAACTTGTCAGGCTCATGCTACACGCATATATTCTTCTTTTGGTGCCAAGAGTGGTGTCGAGGCTTGCATAGCAGGATAATGAAAAGCTCACGCCAATGAACGAAGTGCCATCATGATATAAATAAAAATCAGATTTTCACTTCATTGTATGAGAATAATTGCCATAATTAGTGTTGCAATGGCAACAAAAGCATCAGCAAACATCATAGTATATTTTTTGTTCCATCTATCAATAAAAACTCAAGCAAATGGACCAATGATAGCACCAGGAAGTAATCAGGCAATAGTTGCATATGCGAGCACTTGTGCTGATCCAGTTGACATAGTGAGCCAAAGAATCATAGCAAAATTCACTGCAGAACTCGTGAGAATAGAAAACATTTGTCCAGCATAGATAAGCGCAAATTTTCGTTTCCAATGTGTAAAATTATTTGTCATAAAAATAATGAGGGAATGATGATTATATAGTTGTTTATAAAAAACTCAAATATTTTTGCAAAATTTTAAACTTATTTTATAATATTTAAAAATAATTTTATGCTTACAAAAATCATATTTTTCCTGCATTTTGCATTGCTGGCGCATAACCTGCCTGATACAGAAAATTTTTGAAAAATTTTTTCAGAAAAAACAGGACCAAATCTAGTGTTTGCTTGAGATGTGATGTTGTCGCGATCGGTGGGGGCTATGACCAAAACTCGTGGAGTGGCTTATATTACCAAAGACTATAATCCTTTTTCCGAAGCGAAAAATGGAGATTTTGTGCTTATGAATCTGGAATCGCCATTTTCTTATAATGATCGTGATACGCATGAGCCGAGTTTTTATTTTGCGTCCAATATTCGAAATATTGAAGTTCTCAAGAATCTGACTCGCGATAAAATTGCCGTGATTTCGCTGGCAAATAATCATATTTTCAATGCGAGTTATGAAGGTTTTGAGACAACTCTCAAATTACTTGACGAAGCGAAAATACATCACACCTGACTTTCAAAATGAGAGCGTCAAAAATTTTTGGAAATTTTTCACAATGATGAAAAGTATTGTTTCGGTGCGTATAGTTATGATGGACGAGAATATTTTGATAAGAAAAATAATCAAAAATATTTTGTAAATTCGCTTACTGATGCGGAAAAAGATATTTTTGAAATGCAAAAATCAGAATGTGATAAAAAGATTTTTATACTACACTGGGGTGCGGAATATGTTTTTGAACCATCGGAAAAACAGAAAAAATTGGCGTATTTGCTTGTGGACAATGGTGCTGATGTGATTATTGGGGCACATTCGCATATTTTTGGAAAATATGAAAAGTATAAAAATTCATGGATTTTTTATTCTTTGTGAAATGCGATTTTTGATCAGGAGTGGGGTCGCGATGGTTGTGAGGCAAATATGCATTGTGTTTTTGATGAAAAATTGCAAAAACAGGTGGTGCCAACGCATATTGGAACGGCAGGGGAGCTTGTGTATCCGTATGTTTCCGAGCCAAGATTCTGGCATTGGGATATACGAGTGGGAAATTTGAAAAAAAGATAAAAAACTCGCAAGTTTTGCGAGTTTTTACTGTGAGGATTTTTGTGTTATTTTGTAAAATATGCTACAATAATACAAATTATTTTTACTTTATGACAACAGAAACGACAAAAAAATCTCGCCTTGATGAAAATAATAGTCCACTATCATCACAAAACAATTGAACAAATACACCAATTTCTGATAAAATCAACACTATTCGTACACGGATTAGTGATGTTTATCGCAAGAATTTTCAAAAAATGGTAAATACAGAAAAAGAAATTCTTACAGAAAAGGAAGAATTTGAAAAAATTCAAACTTTTCAAAATGATTTTGAAAAGTTTGAAACGCAACTTTTCTATAATTTTTGAATATTTGTGCGAGTTGACAATGAAAATAAAATTATATTAAGTGAAGGCTTAGAAAAAATTCCAGATAAAATTATTGAAAACAATGAAGAATATCAACAAATCCTTCGGCAAATTCAGGATTTTCAAAAACAAGCACAACAAATTACAGAAGAAACAGGGGTACCACACGGTGATTCATTGCCAGATTTTCTTTCGTCTAAATCTATTGCTTATGCACTTAAACATAATAAAAAAATCTTTTTAAGCAGTATTGGATTGGAAACATTCTCAGAAATATTGCAAAAAAATCCTCAATTTCTCGAATACAAAGATACTATTGAAAAAGCTTATGGCGTTAGCTTTAATGAAGAAATGTTAGATTTTTTGGCAAGCAAGAATCAAGATTTTTTGTTTGATTATTATGATGTATTCAATATTAATAAGGATCAAAAGGATAAGATTTTTGAATTCTTTCAAGGCAAAAATATCTATGAACAAATGAGAATTATTGAAAGATTTTGAAAAAAATTCTGAATTATTTCGCAAGAATATGCCAAACCTCTTATTACTGAGAAACAATGGTTTACTTTACTTGAGAATAATTTTGAAGATTATAATCTTTCGGATGTAGAATCTCAAGAATTAATAGAATATTGCACGGATAA
>JBHBSX010000052.1:0-3957 GCA_041779175.1 Candidatus Altimarinota bacterium
AAGGACAGACACTGACAGCCGCTAAAAAATCTATGGTTTCGCAAATTGTAGATATTGAAATTATTTTGTGTCAAACTGAAGTGGAAGCGCTTACGCTTGAAACAAATCTCATCAAACACCTCACGCCAAAGTATAATATTCTTATGAAAGATGACAAAAATCTTTCTTATATAAAAATTACCAAAAATCCTATTGCGGAAGTGATAAAAACTCGTCAAAAACTCAATGATGGTGCCAAATATTTTGGGCCGTTTACGCAAGGGGCGAATATTTCGGCGAGTCTCAAAAATCTGCGAAGAATTTTTAAAATTCGTGATTGTAAAATGAAATTTGCTGATATTCATGGGAAAATTGAGATTATGGACAAGGCGGGTCGGGGGATTCCATGTATGGATTATTATATTGGGATTTGTCCCGCGCCATGCCTTTTGCAAAGCCAAAATATAGAAAATCACAAGCAAAATATCAAAAATCTTGAAAATTTTCTCGGCGGAAATACGGGCGAAGTCATTGCTATGCTCACGGAAAAAATGATGAATTTTGCCAAAAAACAAGAATTTGAAAAGGCTTGAAAAATCAAAGAAGAAATTGAGGCTATTAAAACGCTTTCTGAACGCCAAATTGTGCGTGATGCTATTGCGGGCAATCATGATATTTGTGTGATTTATGAAAAATTTGAACAATTTTTTGTGGGGTTGACAAAGATTCGTGATGGAAAGATTATTGCGGTTTTGCGATTTGTAATCGAGTCAAAAGATGAAGATTCTGATGCGATTTTGTCGAGTTTTCTTGCGCGTCAATATGTGGGCGAAACCGATGATTTGCCGGAAAATATTTTTCTTGAAAAAAATCTTGAAGATGAATTTTTGCAAAAATTTTTTAAAGAACAAAAAATCGCGCTTGTATATCCGCAAATTGGTGTCAAAAAGGAACTTTTGGATTTTACCAAAAATCAACTTCGAGAATATGCTTACAAAAAAGAATTGGAAAGTCTGGAAAGTAAGACGCTGACGCGAAAAAATATGGAAAATGTTTTGGAAAAATTGAATTATTCTATTCCCAAAAAATGACCTGTGACTTTTGAATGTTATGATATTTCGCATACGCATGGGCAATTCACTTATGCGTCGCGTGTGGTGATAAAAAACGGAAAACCTGATTCTTCGAATTATAAAAAATACAAAATAAAATCGCTTGAAAAAGGGGAAATCGACGACTTTGCTTCGCATATGGAAGTGATGCGTCGGCGGACAATTGAGGGTTTGGAACAGGATAATTTTCCTGATTTGATTATTATTGACTGATGAAAATGACAACTTTCATCGGCATTAAAATGAATTTGTGAAGGTATTTTTGCAACAATTTCTTCGCTTTCTGATGAGGAAAAAATGTGAGAATTTGGAATATTGCAAAAATTTTTTGATAAAAATGGCTGGAATACTGAACAAAGAAAAAAGTTTTTTGATGAATATTTTTCAGATGTAAATGAGGAAAAATTACCTTTGCTTTTGAAAGAAGGTTTGGGTATACAAATATGTTCCATTGCTAAACGCGAAGAAGAGATTTTTTTGCCAAATGAAAAAAATTCTATACTTTTTGAAAAATGAAGCGGGGAATTGATGGTATTGCAAAAGGCGCGCGATGAGTCGCATCGATTCTCTATAACCGCCAATCGTTCGGCTCGTGGCAAGGCAATGAAGAAAAATATTCTCGAAGAATTGCCAACTATTGGTCCCACAACTCGCAAAAAACTTCTCGCACTCGCGGGAAATGTGGATAATCTCAAAGATTTTGAAGAAGAAGAATTGCTCAAAATCGTGAATAAAAGACAATTGGAAGTACTTAAAGATCATGGGATTATTTAAAATATTTGACATTTTGAAAAATTTTCTGTAATAAATACATCTTTGATGTAAAGTGAGTTTTTTAACCAATCCTCATTTTTTTATTGGGATAAGGTTCTTTTTTATAAGGAAGTTGCAATGAGAATGAAGTTATTTGAAGTGTTAATGTTTTTTCTCTTCTCTATATGAGAAGAGTTGAATCAAAGTGGTTCAAAATTGATTGTCAGTATGATATTTTAATGAAAAATCCAAAAACACTGCTGATTGACAAGATTGGCACGCTTAATGAATGGATTTATTTGTTTGAAATTTTTATCAAGAGAGCAAGAAAGGTTCAGAAAATGACCAATTTTTTAGAAAAGACATTAAAGGTAAAATCAGATTATACCTTAGATATTCCAGGATATGAAGGTATACTACAAGAGTTTCAGTAATATCGTTTCAAAACTGTAGCTAAATGGAATCAAATTAATAAAGAATATCCTCTTTATTAATCCTGTAAGAAAGGAGACCAAAAAAATCCACTCGAATTTTCGAGTGGATTTTTGTTAGTTGTATTTTTAATAATTATTTTTCAATTTTTGACAAATTTTTAAATATATGATAAGATGATATTGCTTTTTTTAAAAAATTTTTATGCCAGATTTAAAACAAGATACAAGAATTTTAACGGAAAGTTATAAGCTTGAAAGAAAGTGAGAACACATGTCTCATAAGAAAATGGATAATTATCTTTCTCGTATTAATGATGTCCTTTTGAAACGTCCAGAGCTTGTAAAAAATATTTTTTCTAAAAAACTTATTCAAGAAAAAACTTTTCTCTGAGATGAAGAGTTAACTCGACAAATTGCTTACAAAGAGTTGCAAAGAGAACAGCAAAATGCTTTTGATATGGGACATGGGATGAGAGAAGTTACTAACGAAGATATTCATAATAAAATGCAAACCATATCAAAAGAATTACAAGATAGTATTAATCCGTGGTTTGATTATATTTTTTCTGAAGATGCTTATCAATATAGTCTTTCTGCCAAATATTGGATCAAAGAAGGATTATTTGCTTTTGATGGAAGATCCAAGAAAACTATTAAGCCTTTTCCAAAACTCAATCAACAGGCATTAGCTAAAGTGATTGATATTTTTGAGGCGAAAAATTCTTGAAAACAATGAGAGAATAATATTGCTCTTGAAGAAGATGAATGGAATGAAATTCTTAACAAAAAAGTTCTAAAAAATAAGGATTTTACTACTCTCTATACCGCTGCACTCAAAAGCCTTCCAGAATCCAAAGAAAATAATCTTCATATTACCAAATGAGAATGGAAAAAATATCCAAGAGACTATGAGGGTGGGAATTGAGTAGCACAACAATTGGTGAAAGATATAGAAGATTATCATACTGGTTGGTGTACTGCTTGAGTTACAACTGCAATAAATCAATTAAAACTTTGAGATTTTTATGTGTATTATTCTTATGATCAAGAATGAAAGGCATTAATCCCGAGAATAGCTATTCGTATGAATCAGGATGAAATCGCCGAAATAAGATGAATTGGTTATTGACAAGAAATGGATGAATACATAATTCAGGAAAACATTCTTGAAGATTTTCTTGAAAAAGAATTTAATGAGAATGTTTATAAGGAATACAAGCAAAAAATCCATGATACTAAAAAACTTACAAAGATTTTTAACGAAAGTTTTGACAAGGTTTTGAAAGAATGAAAAGATGGAAAAGATGAAGGGGATTATGACTATATTTGGAAAAATCCTCATATAACTAAGGGAGATATAGATTTTTTATTATGAGACATTAAAACATTTGGCTATCGAGAGGATGAAAGAATTTATCAAATGTTTTTGTGAATTATTGAACATGCTCATCAATTTTCTTATATAAATAAAGAAATAGCTTTAAAATTGATTGAAAGACTTGATTGAAGATTATTTATTGCTAACTTCGAAAAATTCACATGAATTCCACCAGAAGATCATAAGGAAATAGCTTTAAAATTGATTGAAAGAAATTGTTTATGGTTACTTGGTGATAACTTCGAAAAATTCACATGAATTCCACCAGAAGATCATAAGGAAATAGCTTTAAAATTGATTG
>JBHBSX010000053.1:0-3328 GCA_041779175.1 Candidatus Altimarinota bacterium
ATTTGTCACATTAGCAATCCACTTTCAAGAGGAATGGAAAAAAATTTTTTAGAAATTCTAAGGTTGTTTAATTTTTAAAATCCTCGACTAAATCCTGCCTCATAGAGAGAGATTTGAAAGGAATTTTGATTTTTAAAAAATCTTCCGTATATCTCTAGTTTTTGAAAGAAAAGCAAAATAAGTATTCTAAGTTTTTTGTAATTTTTTAAAGATGTGTAGAGAATATGAATGAACGAAGATATTTTTAGAAAAATTTTGAGCAAAAGAAAAATCCCCAAATCATGGAGATTTTTCGATTATTTTCCAAACTTTCTTTTTCTCTGCTTAAAAGATTCAAAACACTTTTCTAATTCTTCCTTGTCAAAAGCTGGCCAATTTTTTTCTGAAAAAAAGTATTCTGCATAAGGACTTTGAAAGAGAAAATAACCAGAGTGACGAATATGTCCGCCTGTACGAACAATTAGGTCAACAGGTGGAAATTTACCAGTTTCCAAATGTGCAAAAATGTCTTCACGGGTAATTTTTGTCATATCTTTTCATGATTTAGCAAGATCACAAACCGCTCTTGCAATCTCTTCCTGACCACCATAACCAATAGCAACAATTACCAACATTCCTGTATTGTTTTTGGTGGTATCTTCAGCTTCATTTACCGACTTACGACAATCTTCTCGCAAAAGAGTTCTGTCCCCCACAAATGCAAGTCTAATATTTCGTGGCATAACTTTTTCCACAAGATCACTCATTTTACTAGCCAAAAGATCAAACAAATATTTTACTTCTATTTTTGATCGTTCACGGATATTGTCATCAGAAAGAGCCCAAAAGCTCACAACCTCCATACCCTTTTCAAGACATCCATCAATAATATTCTCCATATTATTATATCCTGTCTTGTGTCATTCTAGTTGTTCCAAGCCATTCTCACGAGCCCAAGTCCTATTTCCATCCATTATAAATCCAATATGTTTCATTTGTATAAAAATTATAATTTCGTATATTGTAAAAATTTTTTACAAAAAGTCAAAAAACATTTTTTTAAAAATCATTTGTATTTTTTAAAAAATATGATATAATTCCCGTGTCGAGTTCCAGTTACGAAGTTAAAAGATTCCGAAATGTTACCGACAATTTTATTTTTTTACTCTTTTTATTATGAGTAGACTTTTTGTGGGCAATGTTCCATTTCGTATTTCTCCTGAAGAACTTCGTGCTGAATTTGAAGCAGTGGCTCCAGTTACAGATTTTTTCTGGCCTATGGACCGTGAAACTGGTCGTAAAAAAGGTTTTTGTTTTGTAGATGTTGCCGATGACGATATGGCAAAAGTTATCGAAGCAATGCACGGAAAAGAAGTTGCTGGTCGTGAACTTGCAGTCAATGAAGCTCGTCCTCGCGAAGATGCATAATCCAAATAATCCCCTTTTTGGGGATTTTATTTTAATTTTTCCAAAAATTTTCTTTTTAAATCCTTCCTATAGAATTAAGAGGGATTTTTTATTTTATAAAAAAATTTTTATAAAAATATTTGAAAAATATAAAAAATTATCATAAAATCTTATTTTATGATTTTGAACAAAATATTACTCATTAAAAATATTTAAAAAATCCCATTGAAACAGGATTTTATTCAAACAAACGATAGTGTCCAACAATATCACTTCGCCAATCTGCAATAGTCATACGAATCTTCGTGCCATAACCATGATTATCAATCATATACGGAACACCATCAGCATCGCGCTTGTCAGCAACAATGCCAATATGCCAGAGATTTTGTGGTGGTTTCGCATCAAAAACCACAATATCACCCGTCCGCCATTCTTTCAAATTCTCTGCATTTTTCGTAATTACTTTGGTTGTGAGATTTTGTTTTAAGGTATTTTTCCAAAAAATATGCAAATTCTTCACTCGACGAAAATTGATATTAGAATCAAAATTTGTCGCATACAGATCAGGAAATTGTTTCATATGCACATCAAGTTGCGACTTGATATCGATATTCTGCCTTGCGAGCGCGCGCCATATCACATCGCTACATACGCCCGTATCTTCGGGCGGAAACCCACCATTTCCATAATACCCATTACTCAAATCATATTTTGTCACCACACCAATCTGCTCTTTGGCTTTTTGAAAAAAATCTCGCGCCTGCAGTGATGACAAATCTTCTACCACAATTTTTGGTTGAAAAAATTTTTGCGAAAAAATAAATCCAAAAACCAAAATAATAACAATAACACAAGCAAGAATGATGATTTCTAAAAAATTTTTCATAATTTTATACTAAAAATTATCTTTCCGAAATATCTCTCACTTCCCCATTTTTTGACAAATTTTTGTCAATTTCTGTATGTTTTTGTAAATATTTTTTGAGTTTTTTGGCAGATTCCCGCGATGGACAGATTGTTACCTGATTTGGAAAAATTTTTGTGAACATATTTTCAACAAGAGAATAATGCGTGCAACCCAGAATTATAGCCTGTGTATCAGATTCTATATAATCTTTCTTTTGAGAAATTTCTTCAATAATATCTTGTTCGGTTTTTTCTCAAGACAAAAAATGCTCAATATGAAGTGCTAGTGTTGGCATGCCAATTTCAGTAACCGAAACGGAATTATCAAGAATATGAACGCGATTTTTGTAGAGATTATTATTGGCAGACGCCTGCGTGGCAAATACAGCAATTTTTTTGAAATTATTTTCCAAAACCGCTTCCGCACCAGGAATAGTTACACCAAGAACCTTGACGCCAAGTATTTTCTCTTCTGATTGCAACTCACGAATTGCCGCCCAAGTTGCGGTATTACAAGCCAAAATCACTATTTTTGCACCAGCATTTTTGAGACGCAAAACGCCCGCACGAGTCAAATCAACAATTTCAGACTTTTGTCGATTCCCATACGGACAATTCTTATAATCACCAAAATATATATAATCATATTCTGGAAGCACTTTGCGGCATTCATCAAGAAAACTCAAACCACCACTTCCAGAATCAAAAATACCAATCATACTAACGACTCAAAAGTTCTTGTGTTTTTTCAGTGCGAACAACTTCTAATGCTTTTTGAATGGTTTCCTCATCAAAATTACCATTCGTACGAAGAGTTGTCTCATATTCTTTCATAAAATCATCAAGAATTTTTTGCTCTTCCGCCATCAATGACTGCGTTGAAGTTTGTGCTTGAGTTTCTACTATTTGTGTTGTTTGTGTTTCTGTTTCTGTAGTTTCAGTTGTTTGTCCACAAGAAACAAGAGTTACACACAAAAGAACAAAGAAAAATTTTTTCATAAAATAATTAAAGAACAAAAAATATTATATGGAG
>JBHBSX010000054.1:0-11262 GCA_041779175.1 Candidatus Altimarinota bacterium
GAAGAAAAAACTAATGCTCTTTCAAAATAAAACTCCTATTAATAGGAGTTTTATTTTGAAAGAGCATTAGTTTTTTCTTCTTCTTTGCAAGCTAGATAAGCCTCATACCAGAGTGCGAGTACAAATATTTCTACAACTGAATTAAGATAAACAATAAGTATAAATAAAACGATTGAGATAATGAGAAATATAATGAGAAAAAATATTTTTACACTAACAATGGTAAAGTATGCAAGCATACTCGAGATAATAAAAGGCATTAAAAGGAAAAAAGCTCCAATAATCAAAACCCGAATATAGAGAATAATATTAGTAAAATATAATCGAGCAGTAATATTGATATTACCTATTGCCATTGCTGTTGATTTTGATAGTGCTTTTCATGCTTTTTCGCCTTCAAATACAATGAAAAAAGGGGTATAAGCAAAACACATATTAAGCAAAAAGGCGAGCAAAAAGTAGCTTCCCATTACCACCCCAATAAGAGTGTGATAACTTGAGTCGAATATTCTTAAAAGAAATATGGTTGAGGTAATAATAGTGAGAGGAGCAAAAACTCCTGTGATATTTTGAACTTCAAATATAGGAAGAAAGTGTGAAAAACCATCAAATAATCCTTGCCAAGATCGATGAAATTTTTTTCAATTATTTTTTTTGTATGTATGCATCATATGTATCATTCCTCCTTTGGCAATTGGATTGAGAAGGCTATAGAGAATAAATATGACAATAATTCATGCTACTATCCATATAAATGAAGGTTGACTTGAAAAATTTTTGATATAAGTCCATATATCATTTGTTTTTTCAAAAGTCATTACGAGGGTAAGGGTTACTTGATATACCAAGATAAGCAAGAGCCAAATCATTCAAAAAGCTGAGGGAAGAAAATTTAGCTTTTTGAGAGAATGAAATTGGCTCACAAGAATCCAGGCATTATTAACAATTTTTTCTTTCATTATTTTTTATCAAGAGAAATTTTTTGTCAAAACCATGTAAAAAATCCAGAAAATGATTTATTACTATTGAGTTGATATTCATCTTTTTTACTAACAGTATCCACTACGGATGCGAGTGAGGAAATATCCCCAATGATTTTTGGCATATTAAAGCCTTTTACATCACCATGAACATAGATAATATGTTCGGGTTGAGAGATGGGAAGGTAAAAATTATGCTCATTTATAAAATTGATAATTTTTAGCTCTGTTTCATTGGCGAGTTGCTGATCAGAAATATTTTTTAAGGATTCAAAGTCTGCAACAAAATTTTTACTGGAAATATTTGCAAAATTTGGATTTCCGTTTTCAGATGAAAAAAATGAGGATCCAAGATCAGCAACAGTTCAAGGAGAACGAACTCATAAAATAATCATATCATAATTTTTTTCTCCAGATTTAATAAGAGCATCAAGTTCTTTTGTTGTAAGTGGCTTTGTTTCTGTTTTGATGCCAAGAGTTGCAAGTTCTTGTATAGTAAATTCAGCATATTTTACAGATGCAGTATTGTCTGACAAAAAGGCAAGAACTAAAGAAAAGGGTTCATAAGAGGAATTGTAGTATACATTGTCCTCAAGGGCATTAATTTCTGTGATTTTTTGTTGTTTTTGAGCTTCGCGTTCTGCTATTTTTTCAGGAGTATTCATCTCGGCTACCAGGCTAGCTTCCACCTCATTTTGATAATTTTTCATAGTAGCACTATCAGTGGTGTGATATATGGTAAGTGTTTCTGAGAGAGTTGATCCATCTTTTTGGGAAAGCTTTAATTCATAAATATTTTTACCATTTTTTAATGTGCCAGTATTTGTAGTAATTTTATAAACAAAATCTGTATTTCCTGCACTGTATTCACGCAGTGTATAATTATTGATAGTAACAGATGTGGTGGATGCAGGGACTTTTCCATAAAGAGAAATTTCTCATGCTGGATCATCACTGTACAAAATAGCAGCACTATTTCCATTCTTAAAGTATTTGAGCTTTGGAATAGTGGCACTACCAGAAAAAATAGTATTTATAGCAGTTGCTTCAGCAAGAAGAACATCCTTTTTTTTATATCATTTTTCAGACATAAATGTTGCCAAATCCATGGAAGTTTTTTTGCCAGTAATTTCTGCTCCACTAAGAAACAAAGAATTCACAGGAATATATCCTTCAATTTCTGGTGCTGATTCTTTAAAACGGAGTGCAAGATGGGTAAGAAGCGAA
Organism: Candidatus Altimarinota bacterium; assembly: GCA_041779175.1. GTDB lineage: Bacteria > Patescibacteriota > Gracilibacteria > BD1-5 > UBA2023 > GN02-873. Next base: position 2,208 of record JBHBSX010000054.1, read on the forward strand.
GCTCTAAGGTTAGCATCCATGCGATTTGTTTGAAAAAAATTTCAAAAAAATTCATAATTTGCATAGGGAATTGTGGTATATCCTTTGCTTAAGTTCATTTTTTCTTGAGAAGCAGGAGGAATGATGATTTCCACAGTATTAATACCCCTTTGGAGTGTTGCTAAGTCAGGAAAGATTCTGATGCGAAATTTATCAAGCCAAACAGTTTTTTTATAGTTTGGGTTTTTTTCGAGAGCAATATTATAATAATTATATTCCGTATCATCTGTGGCTTCACTAAAGATAAAAGGACCAGATGTGATATAGCTTTCTTTTTTAAGTCTATTATTTTTGAGCTGATCAATAACATCACTGCGAAGAATAGGATAGGACATTGCTTCGATAATAGAAGGATCTTTGCTTGGAGACTCGATAATAATAGTATTATCCGCATCTGTTTTTATGCTAGCTTTTGTTAGTGCTGCTTTTACATCAGCATCTCCAGCATTTTCTTTAAAGGCATTAAAAGTTGCAATAACATCATCATTGGTTACAGAACTTCCATCTGACCAGATGGCATCGTCCGTGAGTTTACATTGGATTTTGGAAATATCCTTAATATCACAATATGCTAAATCTCATTCAAAAATTTCTGTTTCAGAATTATAACGAATAAGCCCACGAAACATGAGATTATAAATCATATCATCAATATTTCCAGATCCATAAAGAAAAGGATTGAGCGGTTGTGGCCGTGAACCAGAAACAACCCCAACAGAAACACTTCCGCCAGGGAGACCGATATACTTGCCATCACTATATATATACGCTCAGACAAGATGTGCCAAGAAGAAACCACACAAAACCATTGATACAAAAAGTACCGTTTTTCGGTATTTTGATAAAGATTTCATTGTAAATTTTTTAAAAAATATTTTTCTTGATTATGCTGCAATATAATAAGCAATACAAGCAAGAATGAAAATAACAACAAGAGCAATGGTGATGAGATGAACTGTTTTTTCAGCACCACGACGCTCAAACTTACCAAAGTCATTTGAACCAGGAACAATAGAAAGGCCTGTTCCTTTTGACTGAAGCATTACAAGAAGGGTGATAACAATTGAAAGAATGGTAATAAGAATAATAAGTGCTTGCATAGATAATTTTTGATTTATAAATATAAATTGATCCTTATTGTAACGGAAAATTGATTTTTTGCAATGTGATTTCTTGCTTTTTTTCAAAAAATGTGATACGATGTATAGGATTATATATTTTATTTATTTTTATATGAAAAAAATATTTTTTAAAAATTTTTTTTCGCAGATTTTAATGGGGATTTTTTTAGTGATTTCAGTGTTTTTTTTCGGGGGTATTGATGTAAAAGCTGTCGATGCCAATACTAATGCCAATACTAATGCCAATGCCAATGTCAATGTTAATACTAATACTAATACTAATACTAATGGGACTATGTGGGGAGATGCTAAAAAAGACTGGTCATCATCAGGTTTTCAGATACAACTTTCAGAATTTGATCCCATTAAAAAAGAAGCACCAAAAACTGCAGATAATCAAACTACTACTAAACCTAAACCAGGAGATTGGGACTCTTTGGTAAAGAGTTTTCTTGAAAAAATTTCAAATCTATTTCTCTTGGTAATTCCTATTATTGCTTCAGTATCTCTTATTATTGCAGGGTATTTTTATATTTTTTCATTTGCAAATGATGATCATGTCACAAAAGCGAAGACAATTATTAAATATAATTTTATTGCAATACTTGTAGCATTTGGTTCTTGGGTTATTATTTCAACCCTGGCAGGTTTTTTCTCATAAAATCAAAATTTTTAAAAATTTCTTAATTTCTTATGAAAGCAAAAGTTTTTCTTGTGTATATGTATATTTTTGGACTTATTTTTTGAATATTTTTCCCAAAAATAACACAAGCCGTGTCAGTAACTACACCAACATCATATCTTCCTGGTGCTCCAGGAGTCAATACTCCTGTTGAGACAAAAATAGAAAATAGTCTCTTGCCAGGAATGATTGCTTATGCTATTGGTGTTGTTTCAGTGCTTGCGGTTATTGCTATCACATGGGCAGGAATTAAAATGTTTCTTTCTGTTGGCGATGAGGCAAAATTCAAGGAAGCGAGATGAATTTTGATTTATGCTCTTGTTGGTGTGGGTGTTGCTGGAATTGCTTATGGTATAGTTAGTCTGATTTCCAACTTTAATTTTTAGTTTTCAAAATATGAAAAGAATAGTGATTTTTTTGTGAAAAATTTGAGTAATGCTATTGCTCGGAATAATGTCTGTGTGTATGCATAATGTTGTTTATGCTAATACTACTAATACTAATACTACTAATACTAATACTACTACTGTTACTGAATCAGATAAAAAATGAGAGACGGGGATTATTCCAAGACTTACAAATGATGAAAAAAAGGCAGCAGACAGATTTACTATTCCAATAGAAGGAAGGCCACAAGAATCATTGGCAGTCAATATTGATGCAGGAGATCCAATGGTAAGCCTCCTTTCAACAATTCAAAAAATTTTACTACGATTAGTTTTGCCTGTTGTAGCGGTTGGTTGTGGTATTTATATTGCATATAATTTGTTCACAGCAGAAGGAGATGAATCAAAAATGGCAACAACTTGGCGGGCTATATTGTATTCGGTTATTGCAATTGTTGCTATTGGTCTTTCCGCATTGTTGGTTGGAGTAATTTCTTGACTTAATATTGGTTAATATGAAAATTTTTAAAAACATACTTATTGTTGTGCTCTTGATTTTTTCTCTTTCTGGAACAGTTTTTGCTAATAAAAATACTACTGAAGTAACACAAGATCCAGTAAATTCTTTTGATTCTCCAAACTGTACTGTGAGCACAGAAGTGTGAGCAGCAAAGGGAAGTGATTTTCTTGAGACCATGCGAAATTGTTCTAAAGGAACATCAGGAGTTTCTATTGATAATGTTGGAACTGGTGATAATTCTATTAAATGATTTTCTGTTCGAATAGGGGAGCTTGCCTCAGGTTTTATGCGTTATGCAGCGCTTTTTGCTGTGGGTGCTATTGTTATTGCGGGCGTGATGTATACAACTGCTTATGGTGATGAATCAAAACTTGGCAAGGCAAAAAAAATTGTGATTTTTGCCTGTCTTGGCTTGATTATTGCACTAGCATCGTATTCACTCGTAAATGCTGTGATTTATATTATTTATGGAGCTATTGGTTAGTATGAAAAAAATATGTCTCACATTTTTGCTTATTATTTCTGTATTTTGTACAAATTTTTCACAAGTTTTTGCACAAAATGCAGAGATTTTGGGTGCAAAAGTTTCGTCCAATGGTGATACCTGGATAACAAATAAACGCATTGATTATATTTCCAAAACTCTCAAATCTGCATTTTTTCCATTTAATTATTCTGGATTAAATATTTTTATTGATAGTAATCAAAAAGAACCTCGTGGGCAGATTCGTGGAAAAGAAATGAAGTTATCAGCTCAAGTTATAGCTGATGCGGAATTTATCAAACTTTTTACGCATGAATTGGCACATTTTGTGGATATTTATGTACTGCGGTCTAGTGCTAATTTTTCAGATCCGTCATTGGATTTTTATAAAATTTCTTGGAAAAGCGTCAAAACAAAATTGCCAAATGCAAAAATGTCATCATTTGTGTCGGGCTATGCAGCCACCAATCAATATGAAGATTTTGCAGAAACATTTGTTTGGTATGTATTTCATAATGAAACTTTTCTTGATCAGGCTATGAAAAACGAAGATTTACGTTTAAAATATTTGTTCTTTGCTGATCATGTATTTACAAAATGAGAATTTCAAGGAACGGATTTTTCCCTTTCAGAAGTGCCAAACTATCTATGGGATACCACAAAAATTCCAATTCTTTTTCAAAATTATTTGTATTTTCTCGGATAATGAATATACTCTTCCTTACGATTTTATGTGAGGAAGAGTTTTTATATAGTTTTCACATTTTCTCATCATTTATTTTTATTATTTTTGTATGGGTTCGATATTTCTCGAAAGCGAAAATTTTGGCTTTGGAAATGATTCCTTTGCTGATTTAGATGCGTGTAATTTTTCTGCAGAAAAAACTGAAAAAACAATAGCACCACAATCAACAAAAAATTTTTCAAAAATTTCTGAGAAAAAATTTTCTCCAAAAAAAGAAATTATTCTTTTAAATGGAATTTCTCGTCAAGAATCTTTGAAAAATATTCTTTCCTCTATGAAACCATCTTTTCTCCAAAGGGATGGAAATGGAGAAAAAATTCGTCAAATTTTTTTAGAAAATACCAGCGAAGATCCTATGATTTTGCTTCGAAAAGGGGAGCAGTCATTTCTTGTAGGAACGGGATTTTCTGATATTTTTCATGTGGGGAAAAATTTTGGAGCATTTCCAGATTTGCGTCTTCCATTTTCTGAAAAATCTCGCCTCCAGTGATGGATTTTGCTTAATGAAAATATTGACATTGATCGAGTATTATTGATTTGTGACGTACTTGATTTTCCTGTGATTTTTTCTACCAAAAATATTATTGCAAAAATTCGAGAAAATGCGTCTGAAAATATTTTAGAAAAAATGCATTTTTTTGAAATTTTTTCAAATAACTCTTTTACACAAACAATCGGTTCAATGGAGTTTGTGGCTGTAAAATATGAACACAAGAATATTCTTGGATTTCGTTCGGGAGAAAGTATTTTTGCTTATGAAAAAATGATTCTTCCAGAATATGTGACAGCAATTTCTGATAATTATTCACTGATTACTCGCAATGGCGATATTTTTCAAGAAAAAATTTTACAAAAAAATTTTTCTGTTGGCGAAATTTTGTCATTTATAGGAAAAGAGATTTTTACAGAATCTATGAAGTTCACTTTTGATACATTTTATAGAGATGAAAATTCTATAGGAACGGTATCGGGTTATACTTTTTCCGATCGTAAAACCTTGGCACAATCAGGAATAGTGATGTTTACGCTGGAAGAAGATGTGAATTTCCGAGCAATTTCTGGACATATTTTTATAGATTCTCGAGGTTTTGTATATGCTCATGAGATGATGAAAATACATAAAGAAATTATTAAGGCAGTACGATTAACATATGAACAAACAATTGAAAAAAATCCACAAATTGAACGCTCAGAGCTTGCTCAGATACTTCGATCAGAAATTGCTAAGTATTGTTTTGTGCTCACAGGAAGAACTCCGATTATCATGCCAATTATTTTAGAAAAAAAACATTTTTAATTTTATTTTATGCAAGAAAAAAATACAAAAAATCTTGATCAACAATCCAAGATGGATTCAAATCAGGAAAAAAATTCTTCAGCAAAAAAATTTTCTCAAAAAAATCATAAAGAGAGAAATAATAATAACACTGGAGAAAAGAAAAATTTTCGAAATTTTTTTAATTCTGGAAAAAAGATTCAAGCAAATTCTCATTTGCGGCCAGGAGATTCTTTTATTTTTGAAGACAGTTTTCGTCCGCGTCGATCTTTTCCGTTTTTAACACCACAACAAGCACTCAAAAAATTTCTTCATCCTCGTGAAGAACGTGCAAAACCACTTCAAAAAGGAGTTTTTCGTGTGATTCCATTTGGTGGAACGGAACAAGTAGGTCTTAATTGTATGGGATTTGAATATGAAGATGAAATGATTATTGTTGATATGGGATTGCAATTTGCCGATCAGTATCAACTCGGTATCAATAATACCATTCCTGATCTTTCATATTGTAAAGGGAAAAAGGTAGTAGGAGCGTGTATTACTCATGGACATATTGATCATATCGGTGGTGTGTATTATCTTATGGAGCAACTTGGACGCAATACTCCGATTTATGCAACTGCTATGGCATATGAATTGATTAAGCTTAAACAAGAAGACATGAAAGCACCGCTTTCTAAGATGATAGAATATGTTCGCTATCGTCCGATTCAGATTGGAAAATATTTTCAAGTAACACCATTTGTGGTGGATCACTCTATTCCTGATTCTGTAGGTCTTCTTATTGAAACGCCAGCAGGGCGATTTGTTCATACGGGTGACTGGAAATTTGATCAGAATCCACTTCCGCATCGTCCGTCAACCAATTATGATTGGCTAGAAGCACTTGGAAAACGCGGTGTAACGGCACTTTTTTCTGATTCTACTAATGCCCATCTTATTGGTTCATCCATTTCAGAATCAGAAGTAATTCATTCCATGGAAGATATTTTTGCAAAAGCAAAAGGACGTGTAATCACAGCAACATTTTCATCTATTATTGATCGTGTTATGCTTATTATTGCAACCGCAGAAAAATTTGGTCGCAAAGTAGTACTACTTGGTCGTTCGATGAATAATTATATTGATATTGCTATCAAGCTCGGATATGTTCGTCCGCAACCAGGAACAATTATTTCCATGGCTGATGCAAACAAACTCCCAGATGATCAGGTTACTATTTGTTGTACTGGGGCGCAAGGTGAGCGCTACGCGGCACTTATGCGTATTGTAACTGGTGAATCTCGTGAGACTTCTCTCAAAAGTGATGATACTATTATTTTCTCTTCATCAGTAATCCCAGGAAATGAGCGTTCAGTTCAAGGCTTGTTTGATCTTATTACGCAACAGGGTCCAAGAATTCATCATTATAAGGAATCGGAAATTCATGCCGGTGGTCATGCTCGTGAAGAAGATACCAAAAAAATGATTCGTCTTTTGAATCCACAATTTTATGTACCAGTATATGGTTATCCTCATATGCTTCGTGGAAATGCGCGCAATGCTTATGATCTTGGATATGCAAAGAATCGTGTACCTATTCTGAAAAATGGAAAAATTCTTGAATTTCTTCCAGACGGAACTATGCGCGAAACAGATCAATATGTTCAGAAAAAAATGATTACCGTTGACGGTCGTATGGTGGGATATACAGGAGAAAAAGAACTTCATGATCGTCTTCAGATTTCTACACAGGGTGTAGTTGTGGTAGCAATTTCAAAAAAATCAGGTGGCTATCATATTAAATATGATACTGTTGGTTTGCCGGCTATTGTGCATATTCCTGGATTGGAGCGCCATCTTGATGAAGCTATTCGTCATATTCTTCAAGATCTTTCTCGCTTCAAAGATGCGGAAGCATTTGCAAAATTTGTTGAAAGAAAAGTTGGCGATGTTATTCTGCGCGAAACTGCCAAAGAACCAAAGGTGGTTGTAGTGGTACAATAATTTTAAATATTTAAAAAAATCTCTCAAAATAAATGAGGGATTTTTTTAAAAATATTTTTTAAAATTTGTAATTTTTAAAAAATTATGATACACTCTTATTATGTCACTCAAAATTTCACATTTTTTTAATATCTCAAAAGCCGCTTCAGAGAAGTTACTTTTTTTTCGATTTACGGTATTATTTCTTCTTCTTTGATTATGCTGAACTGTTGGCTTGCAGGATACTTGAAGTTTTTTGTGTTTTTTCGTGCTGGCCTTATTGATTTGATATTCATTGTATCGTGATGGAAGGAAAATATGAGAATTTAGAAGTTATTATCGATATTTGCGAGCACAAAAAGATGATTTTTGAGCATTACTAGAAGCAAAAAGTTTACAATATGAAAGTAATGGAAGCAAAACCGAAATTCAAGATATTAACAGGGAAATTACTGAATATAAAACTAAAAATCAACTTTCTCTAGAAGAAAAGTTTTTTGAAATGCTGATAAATATTTCATATGAAGAAAAAAAGTTTATAACTTCAAGTGCCTTTGACTTTTCTATTACCAAGTATTATTATATACGAAGTGCTATTCTTTCTTTGTTATTGTCATTTTTAATGATTTTGAGTGTTATAATTTTATTGACTGTAATAACCAAAATACAAGGTTCGGAAATGTTGGATTTTTCATTTACGCTCAAAGATTTACAGGAATGAAGTTTTGTTATTTTGATTTTTGGGATAGTATTTTTCTTTCTTTTTTTCATATTTTGACATAAATTTGTTTTAAAATGAGAATTACTTCAAGATGAATTATTGACTAAAAATGAATTTTTTAAAAAAATTTTTGAAATTGCTAAACAATATTTTTCTTCGCAAAATAATTTACAAAATCTCTGAGCAAAAAATATTCTTTTATATGGTGCTATTATAGAAATTTTTTGAAAAAATATTTTCGAGCGCCAAAAACTCATTGATTTTCTCGAAAAGCATCGCAAAAAGTATTTTCGTATATGTTTTTTTAGAAAAAGTATACCAGAAATAGAAACAATGTTTTTTATACAACAAAAAAAGCAATTACAAGAAGATTCGATTTGGGTTCAAAAAGTTATTTCTTACTGGGCACAAAAAGAATTATCACAGAAAAATATGATTTCATGAAACAATGCAGAGATACAACTTGTTTCTGCTCGTCGTAAAATATATGTACAATCTTTGGAAAATATTTCACGACAAATTCAATAAAATTTTCAAAAATTTTTCCACAAAAAAAGTTCCTTAAGGAACTTTTTTGATTTTTAGTGGTCGGGGCAGCTGGGATTGAACCAGCGACCAATCGGTTATGAGCCGACTGCTCTAACCACTGAGCTATGCCCCGATTCTGTTACAAGTGGCGGTGGGCGGGGGATTCGAACCCCCGCGGCACCTTGCGGCACCCTACAGGTTTAGCAAACCCGCCTCTTCAGCCTCTTGAGTAGCCCACCAGATATGTAACGTGCGTAGTATAAAAATTTTTTTAAAAAAAGCAAATTATTTTTTTATAAAATTTAAAATTAACTTCTTATTTTATAATGAATACATTTTTTATACAAAATTAAGAAAATTTACAAATTTTTGCATATTTTTTACAATTTTTTGTATGTTTTGTATAAAAAATTTTTTCGAAAATTTTTTTCAAAAAAACTTATAAAAATTTTTATGAATTTTTTCAAAAATTTTTCGCTTAAAATAAAGGAAAAATATTTTTCTTGAATTTTTCTCAAATTTTCTTTTGACTTTTAAACATTTTTCAATATAAATTCTCCCGTCACAGCGACAGACAACAGTCTCTCA
>JBHBSX010000055.1:0-4497 GCA_041779175.1 Candidatus Altimarinota bacterium
GGATGAGTTTTTTTTGGAAAATATTTTGTCGCTCAATTGCTAAATCTCCCCTCTGTGTCCCTCTTGAAAGGGGATGGGAGAGGAAGGTTTTTTTGAGAAAATATTCTAGAAAAAATTAAAATTTTTTAAAAGTCCCCCTGTGAGGGGGGATTTAGGGGGGGATAAAAATTTTTGAAAATAAAACTCTCGATCTCAAGAGAAAGTACAGAGAATTTTATATATTTTAAAAATCCAGATTTTATTTTATAATTTTATACACAAAGGCAGGCGGAAGATTGCGGGCTTCGAATCTGATTTTTGCTTTTTTGTTAAAAATTTTTTCAATATCTTTTTTATTTTGCAAAAAATATTGGTATTGTAAAAATATTCATCATTTTTTAAGAGTTTTTTCTGCTGCGGTTATAATGCTTGTCAACAGGCATTTTGGGAGACTTCCAAATGGTAATGTAGAGATAATGACATCAGCATTTTGTATATATTTTTCCATATTTTCAGCACTATCCACAATATAAATATAGCGATTGTCTGAGATTTCATATGAATATTTATGCCATTTTTTGTCAATTTCAAAAGTATAGAGATGAGAATTGGGTGACATTTTTGGGAGAATTTGTTTTTGAAAAACAGCGCGACCACTTCATAGTTGCACAATGGTCATATCTTTTGAAAAATCAATTTCAGAAATAAGTTTGTGAACCAAAAAACGAGAACTGGATTTAATCATTCAGGTATTTCGGAATTTTTGAAAAATTTTCATACGAGCAATGCAAATAGGTGTTGCATTATAATATTTTTCTATTTTTTTCAAGTTTTTTTATAGATTTTTTTGATTATTTTTAATTAAAAATGTCCATTCATTCAGTTCTTTTGTTGAATTTTTCGGCTAAAGGCGAGAGGTATGGTGATAAAATAATTCATGAAATCAAAATCACAAAAAGCATAACTATAAGAATAATAATATTTTCCCATAAAATTGAATCTACAATTCCAAGACTTACTTCTCGCAATGTATTGATCGCATAAGTAAAAGGAATATATGGGTGAATTTTGATAAAAATTTCATTGGTAAGTTCTACGGGAAAAGTTCCACTTCCTGCTGAAAGCTGAATCAATAGTACAATAATTGCTAATACACTTCCAATTTTCCCAAATAAAAATACCATGCTATATATGAGAATTTGAAAAATACTCACAATAAGAATATTCATAAGAAGGTATAAATATGGATGCAAAACATACACATCCAATATAAAAATATTTCATAATGTGATAATAGTGGCTTGTCCCAATCCAATAATTAAAAATAAAATCAGTCTCCCACAATATCATCAGCGTGGATTTTTTTCTTTTTGTGCTTTGGATGACCGAACGGAAAGCATAGAAGTTGAAAGCAAAGCTCCTGTCCATAATGCCAAAGTAGTAAAAAACGGCGCAATGGCAGAGCCATAGTTCGGACTTGCAAATAACGAAGTTGTTTCGATTTCTACAGGATTTTTGAAAAAATTTTTCTCATTTTCAGGATTGAGTAGCATAATTTCCAAAAGACTAGCAAGTTGTTTGGAATCTGTTTTCGCAAGGATTGCTTGTATTTTTTGTATTCCTGTTTCAATTTCTGTCCAATGACTGAGAATCTGTTCAATTTTTTCATTACCAAGAACAAGTACTTCTTGAATTTTTATAATTTTTTCTTTAATTATAGGCAATTCTTGTTGCAAATTTTTGGATTCGGTATGTATATTGCGAATAGTATTATTGATAAAAGTATCAATATTATTGGTAATATCCGGAAGGGAATTATTAAGAAAATTTTTACTATCAGCAAAAATCTGATTCAATTTATTTCCAGCTGTCATTAATTCTCCAAGAATATTTTCGGAAATAGCTTCTCATTGAGTTAAAGCAAGGTATATTTTGCGATTTATAGCAAGATAATTTGCAACTTTTTCATGTAAAAAATTTACTTTTTCTATAATTGGTGAAAAAAATTTCATCCCCGTAAGGGTGTTGAGGCGATTCAAAAAATTTTCTATGCTTGCCAAAATTTTTCCTGCAATGAGTAGTTTATTTTGTGATTTTTGTAAAATTGGCTTGATTTCATCAGATTTTATTTCTATGTTTTGATGAATAGAATCAGAAAGCGAGACGGCATCCGCAACTAATATTTCAGCAAGATTTATTTGCATAATAATGCTCTGACTTATACTTTCTGAAATATTGGAAACAGAAAATGTTTCTCATGTTTCTGCAATAATTTTTGATAAAATTATATCCAATTCATCTATATGATTTGGTATTTTTTCTAAAATATTTTTTCAGGTATGTATACCATTTTGTCATCTTTCTAAGGTATCACGGATTTTTGGTAGATCATTAGAAAGTTTATTGACAAGATTTTTTGCTTGTTCAATATCACCTTCATATGATTGTATTTTTTCAGCAAAAGTATTAGTCCTTTCAAAAACATTTTCATAAATAGAACTTATAAAATTGGCTGTAATAGCTTCAGAAAGTCAATTGATTCATGAGTTTGTAATTTTTGGTGCAATAGCATTGACTTTTTCATTAACAATATATTCAAGTTTTGGCTTTACGGGTTCATTTGTTATAAAACTCATAAGATTTTCAGAAAAATTTTTTGGAATAATAATACTTGCATAAAAATTTCCACGAAAAACTCATTCTCTTGCTGTTTTTTCATTTACAAAAGTCCAACCAAGATTCGTATTTTCACTCAAATTATGAATAACATTGTTTCCAATATTAATATTTTGGCCAGCAATTGTAGTTCCAATATCATTATTAGTAACTGCAACTTGAATATTTTTTGTATGTCCATATGGATCCCAAGAGGCTATAATATTGAACCAAGCATAAAAACCTGGCAAAATCATCAATGCCAGAAGTGTTCCTATGCTTTTTGGGCGATTGAAAATATTTTTAATATCTTCAATAAAATATGATATAAATCGCATAATAAAAAGTTAATTTATTTTTTCTTCAATACTTTTTCCGACTTGATATCCCGTCGACCAGCAGATTTGCAGACTAAATCCGCCAGTATATCCGTCAATATTGAGAATTTCTCAAGCAAAATAGAGATTTTCACAAATTGTGGATTCCAGTGTTTCGCTGTTGATTTCATCGGTATTCACGCCACCAGCAGTCACGAATTCATCTCATGGACGGCGTTCGAGAAGTGTGATTGCAATGCCATTTCCGAGTAGTTTTGCAATATTTTCTCTGTCTTTTTTGCTAATTTCGCCTACGAATTTTTCTTCAATATTTTTGCAAAAATTTTTTATAAAAATTTCTGAAAATTTATTTGGCAAAATTTCTTTGAGAATAGCAAAAATTTTGCGTTTTGGAAATTTAGCAAATTCATTTTTGAAAAAATTATCCCAATCGTCGGCACTTATCTCATTATTTGGTACAAAATTGATGATTTTTTCGGAAATATTTTCCCAAGCAAGATGCGATGACAGCATAAAAGCAAGCGGCCCAGAAATTCCAAAATGCGTGAGCAAAAGGCTTCCAGAAATATTTTTGTTGTCAAAAATAATTTTCGCCTTTGGAAAAGTGGTGCCAGAAAGTTCCTTTACCCAATCTTCTTTCACAAGAAAACTCGATAGAGAAGGTCAAAGCTTGGTGATAGTATGTCCGAGATTTCTCGCAAAATTATATCCATCACCCTTAGAACCCGTGTGTGCATAAGCATTTCCGCCCGTTGCAATCACGAGAAAATCCGCTTTGTATTCGCTTTTTTGTGTGATAATTTGAAATTGATTTTCTGTGATTTTATAAATTTCTGTAACCTTTTCGCCAGTTTTAACTTCGATATTTTGAGTATTTTTTGCAAAAATTTTTTCAAAAACTCAGAGCACATCGTCGCCATTGTCCGAAGTCGGGAATACTCGCAAATCGTCTTCTATTTTGAGTGGCAAGCTATTTTCTTCAAGCCATTTTTTGCATTTTTTAGGTCAGAATTTTCACAAAAAATTTTTGAAAAAATCAAAACCGCGAGTATATTTGGTTTCGAGAATTTTTTTGTCAAAAATCCCAGTCGTAACATTACAACGGCCACCACCAGAGATAACGAGTTTGCGTCCGAGTTTGGCATTTCATTCAAGCAAAATAATTTTGAAATTATTTTTGTTTTCGCTTTCAAGTAGGCTTGCCGCCGTCATGAGTCCAGCAGGTCAGCCGCCAATAATAACAATTGTTTTCATAATTTTTTGAAAATATTTTAAAAAATTTTTTGAAAAAAGCAAAAATTATATTTATTTCACATAAAAACTTGATTTTTTAAAATTTTTTATATAATAATGCCAAGCCAATTTTCGGAAAATGAATTTTGGTAGAATATATTTTCACAAGTAAAACGGATTTTTCCTGTCGAAATCAATGATTTTGATATACAAATCCACGAAAATATATTCGTAAGGATTATTTTTTTACTTTTTTCTCTATGTCAACTCTCGTTAAGAGTATGCTTGAAAA
>JBHBSX010000056.1:0-5490 GCA_041779175.1 Candidatus Altimarinota bacterium
AAAAATTTTTAAAAAATTTTCTTTTTGACAAAATGATTTTCACAGATATCATATGGTTAACTTAAGAATACTTATGAAACTTTTTGGACATGGAGTGCTGGGTATGAATGCTCGCAATCTTAATTATATTCGCACAAAAAATGCATGAGAATCAGTTTCATTGGCTGATAGTAAGCTCAAAACAAAGAATCTTCTTTCTATTCGTGGTATTCCTTTTGCTGATACATATGCCACACTTGATTCACAACATGAACTCAATGAATTTTCATTTGATTCTATTGATTCTGATGCTTTTGTGGTAAAACCAAATCATGGAAGTAAGGGGCAGGGAATTTTGATTGCTAAAAAGTTAAAAAATAAAAATTTTAATATTGGTGGAGAAGAATGGACTGAAGATGAAGTGCGTCTTTATATGACGGATATTTTGGCGTGATCATTTTCATTATATGGGAATCATGATAAGGTAGTGATAGAGGAATTATTGCGTCCTGGGCGAGAATTTTCCAAATTTTGTCGTCATGGTCTGGCAGATATTCGCATGATTGTATATAACTATGTTCCTATAACTGCAATGGTTCGTATGCCAACGGAATTGTCTGGTGGAAAGGCAAATCTTGCGCAAGGTGGAATTGGTCTTGGACTTAATATTGCCAATGGACAAGTAACCAGCTTTTTTCAATATAAAAAGAGCTATACAGAAAAATTTCCACTGGGGCACGAACACCTTAAGGGCTCGATTATACCTTTTTGGGATGATATTCTTTTGTATTCATCACAAATTCAATTTTACACTGGATTGGGATATTTAGCGCTTGATTGGGTAATTACTAAATCTGGTCCAAAACTTCTTGAGATTAATGCTCGTGCTGGCCTGGAAATTCAAAATGTAAATCTTGTTCCTCTCAAGAAACGTCTTGATCAGGTAGAGAAATTGAAAATTAAAACGCCAGAAAAATGAGTAGAAATTGCAAAGTCATTGTTTCATTCGGCAGTTGCTAGCACAGCAGTTGGTAAAAAAATTATTCATTTTTCTCAAAAAGCAACAGTTCGTGGTGCTGAGATTATTCTCAAAGTTGATCCTATGCTTGCTGAAACAAAGATTTCCGCAAATTTGGCTAAAAAAATTACAAAAAATACAGTAGTGGTTCTTCAGAGCGGAGTTCAATTGGTGATAAATCCTAGTGCTGGAATTTTGGAATGATCAGAAAAAAATCTTATTATCTTGGGACAAAATGATTTAAAAGATTGTCTAATTTCTCCTATAATTTTGCAAGAAAATGGAGAAAAAATAGATGATAGATACTCTGAACAGATTTTTAATATTGATATAAAAATTCATAATCTTTCCAGAAAATTGAATTTTTCTTCAATTTTTCGACCAAAAAACTATGATAGTGAACTTCATAATTTTCTTGAAAATCCTTATGAATATAATCCAATTTTTGAATATAATTTTCCTTCAGATAAGGTTTTTGCAGAAATTACTCTTTTAGAAAATGATCTCGATGCTGAAATTGAAGCTATAAAAGATTCTGAACAGATTTTTTATAAAATTTTTTATGAAAAATTAGAAGAATTAAAAGTGAGAAAAAATCTTGTTCTTGCGTATAAGGAACAGAATTTTGAAAAAATTTTTGAAAATAATGAAAAATTGTACGGTGCTATCAATCCTGAATTATTAACTATTGCATCGCAAAAAGTTTTTGAAAAAGCACAAAATCAACCAAAAAATATTGAAAAAATTCTTGGAAAAATGCTTTCGCTTGATGAAATTCAAGTTTGAGTAGAAAATTATTTAAAAAAATTAGGAATTGAAAATATTCCTGTAAAAATGTCAAGTACAACTTTTTCTCGGATGGCGGTCGCATATAAGAAAAATAGTGTTGTTATTAATATTTCTTTGAATGCGAAAATTCGTGAAAAAGAACTGGAATCAATTCTTGCACATGAAGTTGGTACTCATTTGCGGCGGTATCTTGCTGGAACAAAAACGGGTTTGAAGATTTTTGAAAATGGATTAGCCTATTATCTTTCTGATGAAGAATGATTGGCTGTGTATAATTCATTGAGGGTATTGCCAAAGGATTTTGAAAAAAATTCTGCATATTTTAATTATTATGCAATTGCACAAGCTGATATGCTATCATTTTCTCAATTAATTGCTTTATTGCAATCAATGTATCCTGAACGATCATTTGAGAAAAATTTTTCCTCAGCAACTCGACTAAAGAGGGGTATTGTGGATACTTCTATTTCTGGAATTCGATGAATTTCATATCAAAAAGACAAAGTATATCTTGATGGTTATTATAATGTTAAAAACTGGATAGAAAATGGTGGAAATGTTGATTCTCTTTATTTCTGAAAGATAAGAATTTCTGATCTTTCACTTATTTCTCAACTTTAAAATATGCGTTTTTTTATTTTTTTGTTTTTTCTTGCTTTTCCATTTTTTGTTTTTGCACAAGAGGGGGCTACAGGAACAGGAGATATGGAAACAACAGAAGGGACTTCACTTGTTTTGCAGAGTGAAGTGAGTGATGTTCCAAAATGTTCAGATGTTATTTCTATTTCTGGTCCAATGCAGGTTCGTCTCGGAATGGCATATGATTATTCATTGATTGATAACAATGGATCTGTGGTGCCATTTGGTACTTTTTCTATCATTCAGGATGACAAAACAGAGCATATAGAGACTCGTGGTACAAAGATCTCATATTCTTTTGCTAATGCGTGAATTGCGAAAATTATTTTTTCACCAATAAATTCAAATCATTATTCTTGTATATGAGATATAGAAAGGGAAATTCATATTTTTCGAGAACAAATTGTTTACATTGGTGCTACAAGAACTGATGTGGCTGATGAAAATGTAGCATCAATTCTTCGTGAAAAATCCGTATTGCTCGAACCTATTTTTATAGAAAATTCTTTTAAAATAGAAGAACATTCGAGTATTTGGACATCCATATGAAATGCGGATATTGTGGTTTTTAGTTACTCTGATATTTTGGGGCTTTTTTCTGATATGGAAAAACTTCAACGCATTAAAGAAAATTCATTTGCTTGAAAAAAAATATTTATTATTTCGTCTTATCAAAAAGGTTTTCTTTCAAAAGTTTTGGCTTCCAGTGTTGCAAATCTGGGGATTACGCATATATCTTTAATTAGCAATGATCAATTTTCGACGCTTTTGTCGCAATGGTCTTATGCTGATGATAGAAACAGTTCTCTTGGTGAAACACTTTCCTATGAGAAAAATAAGTTTACTTTTTCTCTTGGAACATTTTTGGAATATCTTGCATATTCTGGAGTTTCATATACATTTCTTGGTTTTTTGCTACTTCTTTCGGTAGTAGCATTGATTTACAATATTTGGAAACAAGTTATTGGTCTGGATACTTTTTCCTTGTATTATCCAATTTTATTGGCTATTATTGCGTCGCAACTCGGAATCAAGTTTGCTATTGCATTTGTAATTATTGCATTTTTGTCAATTTTTCTTGTAAAAGTTATTACTAATAAGATTCAATTACTCCTCAATGCTGAAAAGGCTTTTCTTGTGAGTATTTACACACTTTTGTCTTTTTTAGCGCTATGATTTGATAATGTTTTTTCTCTTCATATTTTTTCAACATCATATTTTGAGAGTCCCATGACCATTATTGCTATTTTTGCAATACTATTCATAGCAGAGAGATTTTCTGATAATCTTAATATTTTTTCTCGTTCAGGAGTTATGCAGATTGTGAGATATTTGTCAATTGTTTTTATTGCATTTTTAATTTTTTCTTGGAAAGATTTGCAATATTTTCTTATAACATATCCAGATATTATATTTCTTATTGTTATAGCGAATTTATTGGTTGGGCGATATACTGGCTTGCAGGTTGTGGAATACTTTCGATTTTCTCCTATTCTTAAAAATATTCATGAAGAAGAATAAGATATTGTCGATATTGTGGTTAAAATATTTGTCTTGTATTATCAAAAAATACTCTAGTACTTTCATCTGGCTAGAGCATTTTAAGTTCTTGGGAGATAAAAGAAATTTTAAATTATGAATGTTGATTTTTTTAAAAAAATATTTTTATAAAAAATTTTCCAAACAAGCCCTCTGGATTTTCCTTATCAAGTGATTGTATTTCATCTAGCCCCCCCTTTTTTTAGTATCTTATTTTTAATGTTCGTTTATTTTTCTTTCAGATGGGAGAATAAATTATGAATTTTTTTATAAAATATAAAAATCTCTCATAAATTCTTATTTTATAGCTTCAGATAAAAATTTTCGCCAACAAAAAACCACTAGCATATGTCAGTGGTTTTTATTGTATCAAAACTTGAATTATTCCACGCTTTGAAAAAATTTTTCTTTTTTCATAAGCCATTCATTTGATTGACGGCAGAGCTTTGAAAAATCTTTTTCTTGTAAAATTTTTTTGAGTCATTCTTCCAGAAAAATAGTATTTTGGCTTCATTTTGCGAAAATAATATATTCTTTTTCTGGATTTTTTTCAAGAATTTGAGCGATTTTTTCTCCCGCAATTCGTGATGAAAGTTCGCTTGTGATGTCAAATTTTTCTTTTAAAATTGGAAAAACGATTTCACGCATTACTTTTCCAATAAGAAAAATTTTTATAGAAAAATTTTTTGAAAAATTTTCAAGAATTTTTGTAGCGAGTTCTTCATGTGATTTTTTTTCAAATTCTCAAAGTTCTCGCATATCACCAAGAAGAAGAATGATTTCTTCATTTTTTGTAATTTTTTTGATAGATTCAAGGCTTTCGATCATGGAAAGAAGTCCACCATTATAGGTTCCATCTATGACAATAGCATTATTTTTCCCTTGAAAAATTCCAGATCGACCAGATTCTACAGAGAAATTTTTTGAAAAATTTTCAAGATTTTTTGGATTTCTCTCAAGCTCATCAGCAAGGAAGATGAGTGGGAAAATATTTTCAATTTGATATTCTCCAAACATAGGAAGTTGCACAGATATTTCCTGATTTTTATATATAATATCAGCAGAAACTCCATATTTTTGAGTAGAAATATTTTTCGCAAAAATCTCTCAAATTGAGTCTGATATATCAAAAAAATGTGTTTTTTTAAGATTTTCTTGAGTGAAAAATTTTTCTAAACTTTTGTGTGCGAAAATTTTTTTGGCGGCACAGATTTTGAGCTTTTCATTGCGATAATTTTCTTCTGTTCTAAATTGTTCCATATGATTGGGGACAATTCGTGAGATAATTGCAATGTCTGGCGTTGCTATAGAGACAAGAAAATCCATTTCACCAATAGTATCAATTCCGTATTCTAGAACCAGAAATTTTGGTGTTTTTGTAAAAATTTTTTTTAAAAAAACAAAAAATACTCACATCCATTTGATGATATTTTTTCCTCCAGTTTTTGCTCCAATGATAGTGAGTGGTAAGCCAAATTCTCAATTGTAATTATGACGAGAATAATCAACAGAGTTTTTGCCAAATT
>JBHBSX010000057.1:0-12956 GCA_041779175.1 Candidatus Altimarinota bacterium
AGAATGAAATACTGGAGGCCTTTGATACAATAATCCTCCTTTCAAAGAGAATACAGGAAGAAGGAGCTTGAGTTGAGAATTTTTAAAATTATTTAAAAAATGCAAATCTATTCTCTAGAACTACCTTAGCAATAAAAACTAGACTTAAAATCATACCCTAAAAATCAAGAACCTGAATATTTTTAAAAATATATGAAAATTGACAAAATTAATTAATAAAGTATAATATATTTAATAAAAATATTCTTTACAAAAAACAGCTTATGCCAGAACTTATTTGACAATGAAAACATCATTATGTCTTCAGGGAATGAGATTCTCCTTTTGTAACAAAACTCCAAAAACCATGAAGCCCCCTCAATTATAAAAAAGCTGCCAGATCTTTGTCATTTTTTCACAAAGAGTTTTGATTATATGTTCCAGCAACTCAACTCATTGTCCCAGAGGATATTCCAGAAAATTATATTATACAACAAGATTTTATAGCCAATGCTGTCACTTTGGAAGATTTTTTGCAATATGAAACCAAAATTCCTGAAAATCTCAAAAAATCGCTATTACACTTTTTTGCAATATCAAAAAATATCTGCAAAAGACAAAAAACAGTTTTTGATATTATATGAACACCAAAAACAGAAGAAAAAGCTTGAAAAATTTTTGGAAGTACTAACTTTCTTGTCAATCAAGATGCGAAATTATTTTTTATTGACAATATGATATCACACGGAAGTGTCCATGAAAAATACCTTACCAGACTTTCTAAGGCATATCTTTCCACAAAAAGAAAAGACTCATTACAAAAATTTCATAATCAAATACTCGATAATATTGATGCTATTAATAAATTATAATAACATTTTTATTTCTATAAACATCATTCACAGCAAATATTAATCATAATAAAACCACTAATATATTGTTAGTGGTTTTATTATGTAGTATTGTATCTAAAACTATTTCATCGAATTCTTAGTATTTGCTCCTGTGTTTTTTATTTCTCATAAATAAAAAACGGGGGGGGCAGAGAATTGTGTAGCAAATATTATTTTTTTAAAAAAATTTTTTTAATTATATTCATGATATATGTAACATTCGCACTATCTTAAAAGAAAATAAAAACAAATATCAAAAGCTGGCCACTAAATGCTTCAAATAAAAAATATCAAACTATTTTTATAAAGCTTAAGGATTTCTACTTGAATATTCTAAAAAATAAAATGCAATATTACAAAAATTCTCTTTACATTATTTGCTTTTCTTTCCAACAAGCATACTAGCAACACCAGGAATAAACGATATACACATATAACCAAGAAATCCCTCAATTGCAATATTATCATAAAACGAATCCGCAAAATAAATCATCAAAAGCGAGATAAGAAAACCAACTAAACCAAAGGTGATAATATTAAAAGGTAGAGTAATAAAACGAAAAACACTTGCAATAATCAAATTCACCAAAGAAAGAATAACAGCAAAAATCAAAGCAGAAACATATGGATTTTCTCCAGTAATTTTAATTCCCAAAAAATCTCATAAATTTGTTGCAGCTAACCAGATAAGAAGTGCCACCACAAGAAAATAACCAATTGCTTTCATATATTTTTTTAAGAAATAATAATATTATTATACATAAAAAGACAAAAAAACAAACAAAAATTTGCAAAATAAAAAAAATTATGCTATTATAAGAAAAAAACCTATGCAAAAAAAGATTTTTACCACACTGCTTATTATACTCGCTCTGCTTATTAGCATAGAAGGGGCTTATGCAGCACTTGAAATTCCTGGCAGCAGCACTCTTAAAGAGGTTTCTATTAATGTTGGAGACAGCACTACTAACTGATCATCCTTGGACAGCTCTATTGGAATGCTCAAGTGACTTGCTAGCAATCTGCTTTCTGTAGCGCGTTTTGTTGTGTCCTGATTTGCGCTTATTTATATAGTTCTTATCGGTGTGAACATGATCATTTCTTCAGATGATGAGAGCGTTATTTCAAAACAAAAAAAACAAATTATTTACACAGCTTTTGCTTTCCTTTTTTTGATTATTCCAGATATGGTGTACAGAATCTTCATGTCTTCGGAATCAAAAACAATACAAAGAACCTGATGATGGACAGATGTTGTGGGAAGTAATTTTGTTAACAATGCTGGTGCTTTTGGTGCCAAGCCATTAATAGAGGGCGCTCTTGGTTTTCTTAAGGTTATTGCTTTTATTGGTGCTATATTTATGTTGACTTGGGGAGCATTTGGACTGATTATGTCTCGTGGAAAAGATGAATACAAGGAAGGTGCAATCAATCGCTTAACATATGGAATTCTTGGGCTTCTCTTTCTTGGAATTGTGGAAGTATGGACTCGTGCCATGAGTAGCACCAATCTCCAACAACAAGTAACTCAAGTGGCTGGAAGTGTTTTTGGAATGGCATTATTTTTTGCGGCTCCAGTTGCTATATTCTTTCTTATTCTTGGCTCATATTATTATATCACATCAGGAGGTGATGAAGAGCGCGCAAAGAAAGGGAAAAATATTTTTCTCTACACTTTTATCGCAACTATCATACTCCTTTCTGGAGGAACTTTTCTTACCGAGTTAATAGGATTTCTTAATTAGTCTTTTTTAAATATGGAAAAATTTTCAAAAAAAATTCTCGCTTTTCTTTTACAAATATTTATAATGCTATCTGTGGTTATACATACTCAAACGGTAGCAGCGACAACAGGAGAGGCAACAACAGGAGGAACGACAGAAAAAAAAGCAACAGCAAATAAGATCCTTGTTTCAGAAAAACCACTTGGTGCAAAAAATTGTTATTGTGCCAAAATAAATAATAAAGCTCATCAAAGTGCTCCAATTGAAGAGCGATATCCTCCAGTCAGTGGAACAGTATCAGGAACCTGTGGAAACGAAGTTAAAATTCATGAAAGACTCTATGTCTGTGACGAAGCGACTCTCGGCGAAATGATTCAAGGAATAGTTGTGTGGATTATTCAAATCGCACTTCTCCTTGGTGTTCTTGCTACCGCTGCCCTTGGTGTTGCCTGGGGAGTTGCTGGTGGAGATGATCCAGAATACAAAAAAAAGCTTAAAGAATGGCTTATCTGACTCATTGTTGGTCTTATCATTCTCTATGGATTTCAATACATTCTCGGAATATTTGGCTGGGTATATATATCAAATATATAAAACATTTGCGAAAATAGAATTTTGCATATAATACACCGTATGAATGACGGTGTATTTTTTGTGGTTGAGCCAATTTTTTGGCATAATCCCTTTTCATTTGAGTATTTTATTATTGCAATTATTTGCAGTATTATTTTGTATCTTCTTTTTTGAGTTATTGAAAATTTTTGCAAAAAGAAAAACATATCAGTTACACCTCCAAAAAAACAAACATTCACTCTACCTGATATCAGTGATGAAAATTTTTTAAAAAATATTTTTATTGTTTTGCAAAATTTTGTAAAAGAAAAATATCTCCCAAAAAATACACCAGCACACACCTATCAAGATATTGCAAAATATTGCAATAATGAAAAAATACGAGAAATATACAAAGAACTTGAGATCATTATTTTTCAAAAAAAAGAACTCACTACAGAACAAAAAATATTTTTTAAAAATTCTATTTCCGAAATTATCAATCAAAAATCTTTATAATGTTTACTATTGATTATCCATTTATATTCATGCTTTTTCCCATAATTTTAGGAATATGGTATTTTTTGGATATCAAAAATCTCGGGCAAAAAAGCCCAAATATTTTTTTAAAAAAATATTTTAAAAATCCTTATGAAAAGAAATTTATATGGATTTTCCGTTGTTTTATTTCTTTATTTATTACTGCAATTTTTTGCAATATAAATTTTGTATATACTTTTACCAAAAAATTTCCAGAGCCATATACGCATATTATTGTATTAGATATTTCTCGTTCCATGCTCGCAGAAGATATGGATCCGAACCGAATGATTGTTGCTAAAAATGCCATAAAAAACTTTGTACAATTACGCAAAGAAGATAATTTTACTCTGATTATTTTTGCTGGAAAAGCATTTACAACTATTAGTAACACAAATGATCAGAATGGAATTCTCGCATTTCTGGATAATATTTCTCCGAATTATATTCTTCAGGAAAAACCATGACTTTCTGGAACCAATATATGAGATACATTATTATTGGCTCTACAAGAAGGTGATAAAATCAATAACAAAAAAAGTATTATACTTCTCACTGATGGAAGTGCTAATATAGGGTCAAATCCGCTCGAAAGCGCCAGTATTGCAAAAAATAGCAATACAAAAATATATACTATAGGAATTGGATTAAAAAATTGACAACCATTAAGCTATACTGATCAGAATGGACAGAAAAATTTTTTCTATGATGCAAATGGAGAGAAGCTTATTACTGATCTTGATGAAGATCTACTTATAAATATAGCAAATACTACTTGAGGAAAATATTTTACTGCAGAAAATATAACTAAACTCAATATTGCTTTTCAAGAAACAAATGCGAATATTGGCAATAATTTTATAGAAAAAACCATAACACAAAAAATTGCAATAACACCAATTCTTATTCTTCTTCTCATTATATCAATTTTTTGAGAAAATTATTTCAGAAAAAAAATGTATACACATTATAATATACTAAAATAATTATCACAAAAAATTGCAATAAGATAAAATTTTTTAAAAAATATTATAAAAAAGCCACTCAAGCATTATTTTGTGGTTTTTTTATTTGAAATATTTTTTCTAAAAACTCTTATTTTTTACGGAAAAATTCTTTGAATTTTTTTTAAAAATAATTACAATACAGTGAAAATTATTTTTAAATATTATGAGTTTTATACACCTGCATACACATACTCACTATAGCTTTCAGCAAGCACTTGGTAGTCCTGAATGACTTGCAAAAAGAGCAAAAGAATTATGACAAGATGCTATTGCTATCACTGATGCAGGAAATATGTATGGGGCTTTTGAATTTTATCAAGCCTGTGTTGATGAAGGAATTAAGCCAATTATTGGTGTAGAATTTACTATTTCCAAAAAAGGACGTACTAATAGAGATAAAGATAATGAATTATTTGAAATTGTACTCCTCGCCAAAAATATTACTGGATACAAAAACCTCATTCAATTGGTCACTACTTCACAACTTGAAGGATTTTGGAATGGAAAACCGCGTATTGATTTTGAACTTCTTGAGCAATACGGGAATAATATGGTAGCGCTTTCTGGATCTATGTATGGAGAGATTGGGCAAGCAATTATCACAGGGAAAAGCGAAGAATATATTCTTGAGAGGGTTCATTTTTATCAAAATATTTTTGGAAAAGAAAATTATTTTCTCGAAATAGAAGAACATCCCGACAAGCCATTACAGCCAAAAATCAATGATTATTTGGTGGCTTTTTGTAAAAAATTCAATCTTGATATTGTCGGAACAAATAATTGTTATTATCTCACTCCTGATGATGCAGAAGTTCAGGATATGATGTCTGCTGTGGCTGCTAATCGCGAATTAGATGATCCTGATCGCACTACGCTGATGGAAGGGAATTATAGTGTTCGTCCTTCACGAGAAATGGAAGAACTTTTTATATACTGTCCACAAGCCTATAGCAATACTCAAAAAGTGGCAGATCTTATAGATTTGCATATTGATTATGGTGCATATCAAATTCCAGTTTTTCCACTTTCTGATGAGGAAGATAAAGAATTTGAAAAATATAAAAATTTTATTGACGAACACAATAATTGAAGTGAAGAAAAATTTGAAAAATTTGAAGCAGAACAGTGGTTATTACGAAAAATGTGTATTGAAGGCCTAAATCATCGTTTTGATTTTGGGCTTGATGAGCAAAAAGTGCATATTTTATTGCAAAAAAAATTATTACCCCCAATTGAAAAAAAATTAACAGAAATTTCTGTAGAAGAACTCCATGAAATTGCGGAGAATTTTTATAGTGAGGAAAAAAGAAAATTTGTTGAAAATTTTACAGAAAAACAAAAAGAAATTTTTTCTCGTCTGGAATATGAGCTTACAGTGGTAAATATCATGGGATTTAATGGATATTTTTGTATTGTAGCGGACTATATTCGTTGGTGAAAAAACAATGGCGTACCAGTAGGACCAGGTCGCTGATCAGCGGCTGGTGCCCTGCTTGCATATCTTTCTGGAATTACCGATATTGATCCACTTCGTTATGGATTACTTTTTGAGCGTTTTTTGAATCCATCTCGTGTGTCCATGCCCGATATTGATGTGGACTTTTCTGATGAATGACGTGACAAAGTATTGACTTATGTTCGTGAAAAGTATGGAAAAGATCGCGTAACTCAAGTATGTACTTTTGGTACACTTGCTGCTCGTGCCGCCGTAAAAGATGCTGGAAAGGCATTAGGAATTCCTTTTGCTGAAATGAATGATTTTGCAAAACTCATTCCAGCACGTCCATGAATTTCCCTTAAACAAGCCATAGAAGAATCTCCTGAATTCAAAAAACATTTTGAAAATGAATGAAGTCTTCAACAAAAAACTATTCAATCTGCTATGCGATTAGAAGGAACGGTTCGTCAACTGGGTGTACATGCCTGTGCTGTAATTATTGCGCCTTCACCAATGACGGACTTTTGTCCACTACAACCACCACCAAAAGATCCAACCACAACGGTAACACAGTTTTCAGCACATCCACTTGAAGAACTTGGACTTCTTAAAATGGACTTCCTCGGTCTTCGTAACCTTGCTATCTTGGATCGTGCTATCAAGATTGTAAAAGACGTTCACGGAGTGGATATTAATCTTCTCAAAATCGACTATGAAGATCCAAAAGTTCTTGCCTTGTTTGGAGAGGGAGATATGACAGGAGTTTTTCAGTTTGAATCTGCTGGTATGCGCAAATATTTGCGCGAGCTCAAGCCTTCGAGTTTTGAAGACCTTATTGCGATGGTTTCTTTGTATCGCCCTGGTCCACTTCAATATATTCCAGAATTTATTGATCGTAAATTTGGGAGAAAAGTAGTAGAATATCCACATCCTTCACTTGAAAGTATTTTGAAACCAACATATGGAATTGCTGTATATCAAGAGCAAATTATGCAACTTGTACAAGCATTTGCTGGATTTTCCCTTGGTGAAGCCGATATTCTTCGTCGTGCCATCGGTAAGAAAAAATATGATCTTCTTATGGAGCAACGTGTTAAATTCATCGATGCCGCCAAAATTCAAGGCCACCCAGAAGAACTTGCTGTGTATATCTTTGATGAAATTATTGAGCCATTTGCGGGTTATGGTTTTAACAAATCACATGCAGCATGTTATTCTATGATTGCATATCAAACCGCATATATGAAGGCTTATTATCCAACCGAAACTATTGTGGCACTTATGACATCCGACGAAGAAGATATTGAACGTATTCGTATGGAAATCTCTGAAGCAAAATCAAAATGAATTGAAGTACTTCCACCAGACGTCAATGAATCTCGTAAGCATTTTACATATATTGATGGAAAAACTATTCGTTTTGGACTCAAAGCTATCAAAGGACTTGGAGACGGACCAATTGACACGATTCGTGCGGCTATTAAAGAGAGAAAATTTGATTCTATAGAAGACTTCATAGAAAGAACAGGCGGTTCAGTAATTAATAAAAAATCACTTGAAGCACTTATTTTTGCGGGTGCACTTGATGATTTTGGCGAAAGAGCCAGCCTTATAGCAAGTATTCCAAAAATCACTACATATCTCAAAGAATTAGAGAAAAAAGATAAAACCTCACAAATGTGATTATTTGATCTGGATTATGCACCAAAAGTGGATTTTGAGCTTGCTAAAGTTCCACCCATGACTTTTGAAGAAAGAATGAAAGGTGAAAAAACTATGGTTGGTTATCCAGTTTCTGGACATCCACTAGACGGATTAGAAGAGTTTGTAATAAGTAAATCAAAAAATATTTCCAAAGTACAAGATTGGTTTGAAAAACTCAAGAATCCTGAAGCTATCACGGAAGAAGATATTCAGCAATCAACGAATCAATGAGAAAAAATAGAAAATAATCAAACCACAGAAACTCAACAAAATACAAATACTTCATCAACAGAAACGGAAATCTCTGAAAAAAATCCTAAAAAATCTGATGAAAAACAAAAAAAGGAGAAAAAAGATGAAGAAAATGCTACACTTATTGGTTTTGTATCAGAAGTTCGTCATATTCCAACCAAAAGCGGACAAATGATGATTATCGCAGTTGTCCAGAGTATTGGCTTTGATTTTCGTGTTATTGTATTTGGTAGAGATTATGAGATTTATAAAGACAAACTCATGGAAGATTCTATGGTTGTTGTAGATGGAAAACTCCGATTCGATGAAGAACGCGGAGAAGTATCACTCTCTCCAACAACACCTTTTTATAAAACTGGAGAAAAAGTAACTTCCAATTCTATCAAAACCTTTACTATTTCTCAATTCCAAAATTTTGCAAAAAGTGCTGGATTTACGCCAGCAAATGAACCAGAACAAAAGCGTTTTGATATTCCTTTGCCACCATTTTGGACTTCTGAAGATTCCATGGAATTGAAAAAATTTTTGCTTACGGAAAAACCTGGAAATATAGAAATTTTCCTTACCAGAAATGAATCTGAAAAATCCACCAAATTTTTCCTTGAATCCACAGAAAATCTAGAAAAATGGTTAAAAGATTATTTGCATGAATAATTTTCATCCGTATTTATAAAATCTAAAAACAAAAATTTTTAAAAAAAATTTATAAATCTGTAGTGAACGAATTAAATCCGTTCACTACTTTCATTTTACTCAAATCCTCCATTATCTCACTCCTAACCCTCAAAGAATAAGCGATAACAATTTTTTAGAAAAATTTTTTAAATTCTGAAAACAAAAATAAAAACCACCAAAATAGTGGTTTTTATTTTTCAAAAATTTTATAAAAATTATACAGAAACTTTATAATTCATAACTTCATCAATTTTTTCAAAAATTTTTGTCTGCCAATCATCATGCTTGTATTTTACAACAAATCCCATAAGAATCTGACAGCGTTCGATTTCGGGAATATTATTCATTTTTGTATAAAAACAAAAATTATCATAGATATCCGCAACTTTGACTATCATAGCGTCAAGCCCAACCTTTTCACAACGAGAAACAATATCTTCAAGTGCCTCGATCTTGGGAAGACTTTCGTTTTTGGTATTAGCCTTGACAATATCAAGAATATGCTGACCAAAATTATGAAGAATAAAATCTTCAGTCATGGTAGTATCTTCAAGAGCATCATGAAGCAAACCCGCAATTTGAATATCTTCAGAATAATCAAGATTCCAAAGAAGTGTTGCCACGCGAGTCACATGATAGAGTGTAGGCTTTTTCATAGGCTCTTCTGGGAAAATTTTGACAAATTCCTTGAGCGCGAATTCAAGCTGAAATCCTGGAATCATAGCCAAAAAGTTAGAAAATAGAAAACCTATTATTATCAAAAAAATCAAGAGATTTTTCTTGAAATTTTTAAAAAAATCTCCAAAAAGGAGATTTTTATTCAGCAAATAATCGAATCTTGTCAGCAGATGGATGAGTACGAAGTTTTTCGAGAGTTTTAGCCTCAATCTGGCGCACACGTTCACGAGTCACACCGAATTCTTTACCAACTTCCTCAAGAGTATGCATTTCACCACCATCAAGCCCAAAACGCATTACAACAATTTTTTTCTCACGAGGAGAAAGAAATCCAAGCATATCATAAAGATTTTCTTTGAGAATAGCAAGATTAGTGGCTTTTTCAGGCGTAAGATACTTATCATCTTCTACAAAATCCCCAATTGTTGTATCTTCTTCACCACCAACAGGTGAATCAAGTGAGAGAATATCTTGAGAAATACGCATAATCTGACGAACCTTGCGAACATCCATTTCAAGTTCGAGCGCAAGTTCTTCCATAAGTGGTTCACGAGCGAGTTCTTGTGTGAGACGACGATAGGTATGATTGAATTTGTTAATAGTTTCAATCATATGAACAGGAACACGAATAGTACGAGCCTGATCCGCAATGGCACGAGTTACACCCTGACGAATCCACCAAGTCGCATAAGTTGAGAATTTAAATCCACGATCTGGATCAAATTTGTCTACCGCACGAAAGAGACCAACATTTCCTTCTTGTACGAGATCAAGAAGTCCGAGACCTCGTCCCATGTATTTTTTAGCAATAGAAACCACAAGACGAAGATTTGCTTCAGCAAGGCGCTTACGTGCATCTTGATCTCATTTTTGAATAAGACGACCAAGGCGAGTTTCTTCATCACCATCAATAAGAGGGAAGCGACCAATCTCATTGAGATACATACGAATGGAATCATCCGAAATCTCAGACAAATCAATTTCTTCTTTCTTTTTTCCAGCATCTTGAAACAAATTCTGTTGATCAAGTGAATCCACAAGCTCAATACCGAGTTTGGCAAGACGAGAAAAAACCTCATCCATAAATTCAATATCATCGCCAATTGGAAGTGCGGACATCACTTCATCATATACTAGTTTTCCTTCCACTTTTCACTTTTTGAAAAGTAGTTGCATATTTTCATCCAGTCCTTCTAAGAATTCAGCAGGAACTTCCACGTCAAGAAATTTTTTCAAATTTTTTTGGCGACGTTTGTCCGTAAAAAAATCCTTTGGCATTTTATCAAAGCCTCCTTCTTTTTCTATTTTTAAAAGTTCTTCATCATCAATATCATCTATATCAAAATCATCATTGAATTCAGCAAAAAAATCATCTTCATCTTCCGTTTTCTTTGGTACAAGAAAATCATCTTCATCCTCATTTGAGGATTTTTTTGTATTTTTTTCTTTTTTATCTTCAATAGTAGATTTTTTCTTTTCTGTTTTTACTGGTTTTTTCTTTTCTATTGGCTTTTCTGATACTATTTCTTTATTATCAAGTCCGTCAATTTCTGGAAGAAAAAGACTATCAACGTCAATACTTGAAAGATCAATTTCTTCGATTTGAGAAGTTTCTTCAGTAGTTTTTTTCTTTGCCATAAGCAAAAATATAAATTATGAAATACTAAATTTTCCTGGTTGAATACCGAGTTGTCGAGCTTTATTGATAAGATATGCATATGTTTGGAGATATTCTGGACTTTCTGGAGAAATTTTTGCAAGCAAATTATTTTTTTCTTGTTCTAAAAGTTCAGAATGAAGACCCCGGAGTAAATCAAAAAATTGCCTCGAGACAATGTCTGGATGCTGATCAGGAAAGGTTTCATCGATATACACTTCAATAACACCGATTTCTTCTTTATCTGATTCATCTAAATCAGTTTTTGAAACTATTCTTGCAAGAAGTCAAGCATTTGGAAGTGAATATATGTCTTCAACAGTATATGCAAATTTTTGAAAAAACAAGTCAAAAAGTGAAAATTTATGAATATATGCTGCCAAAAGATGAAAAATACTTGGAGAAAATTTTTCTAATTTTTCAGAATTATCTGGTTTTTTTGCTTGTAATTGGCGTTTCTTTTGATTTAGAGTTTCATACAATGCATCACGCGACACTCCAAAAACAGTAGAAATATTTTTTAAATAAAAATCCGCTTCAATAGGAGAAGTAATACGCACGATAAGATCAAGACACTTTTCTATCAATTGTTTTTGACCAACCAAAGTATCAAGATTATAATTCTGTCCTCACATTTTCATATAATAATCCACCACAGAAAGTGAATGTTCTCGCAAATCCTGAAAATCCCCACCAGATTTGATAAATTCATCCGGATCTTTTCCATTAGGAATCAGAATAATGCGAATCTCTAAATCCGAATTAATAAGATTATCAATAGAAAGAAAAGTAGCTTTGATGCCAGCAGAGTCTGCATCCAGAGCAAGATAGACAATTTTTGTAAATCTTTTGAGAATACGAATATGATCTTGAGTCAATGCAGTTCCAGAAATCCCCACCGCATTATGAACGCCCGCCTGATGCAATGCAATCACATCCATTTGCCCCTCTACAATAAAAATCTCTCCCGTTTTCATAATAGACTGCTTTGCAAGATGCAAACCATAGAGAATCGATGATTTATCAAAAATTCTCGAAACAGGGGAGTTGAGATATTTTGGTTCTCCTGCCTCTAGAATTCTTCCTGTAAAAGCCACAGCATTTCCCATAGTATTAGCAATAGGAAAAATAACACGACCATAAAACTTATCACGAGTTGGCGAAACAAAAATCCCAGATTCTATACAAAATTCCGTATCAAATCATTGATTTTTTAAAAATTGCAATAATTCACGAGAATTACCCGCAAAACCAAGTTGAAACTTGTCTATAATTTCACGAGACAATCAACGATTTTGCAAATACAAAAGCGCTTCATTGCCCGCAGGAGAAAAAAGATTTTTATGATACCATTCAGTGGCAAGTTTATATAAAAGATAAATATCCTTTCATTTTTCTGAAGAATATTGTCAAAATTTAACTTTCATTTCAATTCCAGCCTCTTTTGCAAGAATAGCAATAGCCTCACGAAATTCAATATTTTCAATTTCCATAAGAAAATTAACAGGGCCTCCACCCTTGTTGCAAGAGAAACATTTTGCAATATTTTTTGCTGGAGAAATAACAAATGAAGGGGTTTTTTCATTATGAAAAGGGCATAGCGCCTTATAATTCACGCCCGCCTTTTTGGTTTGTACATAACGATTTACTACATCGAGAATTGCTACTCTCGATTCTATTTCTTCACGAAGAGACATATTTCAAAAATTTTTTTCATTATAAAAATTTTTGAAAAAATTTCAAGACAATAACCAGCAAAGTCACTATAGCAGTATATTTTTTTAAAAAAATTGAAAAATATGATTTTATATAAACACAAAAATATTTTAAAAACAATATTTTAAAATGACAAATCGA
>JBHBSX010000058.1:0-3514 GCA_041779175.1 Candidatus Altimarinota bacterium
ATATTTTTATTGTGTTTTTAAAAAAATTTCAAAAATATTTTATAAAAAATTATAAAAAATGCAATTTTTAAAAAATTTTAATAATCTTCCTCTTATTTATTTTATATGAGCATAATTTTTTAAAAAATATAAAATAATTTGACTTTGTTTTATAAAAATATATAATAACCATACCCTATGGTTAGGTATATTTATTTCAATGATAATATTTATAATTATATGATTACAAAAAATACACCTTGCACTTGCGAAAATTGCTCTTATAAAAACTGTACTTGCGAAAACTGTACTTGCCAGAACTGCACTTGTGAAAATTGTTCTTGTAAAAAATAATAAAAACCGCCAAAATTCGGCGGTAATTCTTTAAAGCATTTTTATTATACCGAAACCATAGGTTTTTTCAAATTTTTATTATGAAATCAAAAGATAAACTTCAACTTAATATTAAGAAAGCACTTGGAACATTGACAAAAATTCAAAAAATGATAGATAATGATGATTATTGTGCTGATATTGCTCATCAAATCAATGCAAGTATTGGACTTCTTCAAAGTGCAAATAGAGATCTTCTCAAACACCATCTTGCTCATTGTGGCGCTCACAAATTAAATCAAGAATGAAAAGAAAAAGATGATTTTATCGACGAATTATTGCGCAATTGGGATATTGTTGTGCGTAAATAATTTTTCATTCCTTACTCTTTATATTTTTGTTTAAATTTTGAGAAAATCCCCCTTCTCATTAATGAGAAGGGGGATTTTCAACCGTCGCGCGTAGCAAGACGAAAGCATATCAGGGGTGAGGCGTTTAGATGTGCTTGAAAATCGTTTCAGACTTGAGACGGAATTTGTCGCGTGGCTGTTCGGAATCAGCACGATATCCAATAGCAAGAAGTACGCAAGGAACTTCATTTTCTGAAAGATTGAGGATTTTGCGATATTCATCAGGAAGGAATCCACCGAGCGCACAAGTATCAATATTGAGCTCCGCCGCAGCAGCAAGCGCAAAACCAAGGGCAATATGTGCCTGTTCAGAAGAATAACGAACCGCTCTATCCCCTTCCAAATGCCCCGTTCCGCCTTTTACCATATTTTCATAACCCGCAAGTGATTCACGAATAGTAGCATCACCACCAGAAAGTTCTGTAAAAAATTCATCAGTAAGTGTGGCAAGATCACGACGCGCTACAAACACAATAAGTTCAGATGAAGTCGTGATTTGTGCTTGATTCCAAGACGCAGGAAGAAGTTTTTCACGAATTGCCTTGTCAGAAATCACAAGAGCACGAAACGATTGTGTTCCACATGAAGTTGGTGCCAGACGAATGGCTTCAAGAATTTTGTTGAGATCTTCAGATGAAACCTTTTTGTTTTCATCGAATTTTTTGGTAGCATAACGCCAGTTGAGATTGTTAAGAAAAGACATATTTGTACTTTAAAAATTAAACAGAAAGAGTATATGAAAAAGTTTTTGAAAGTCAAATTTTTTTGTTTATTTTTTAAAGAAATTTATAAAAAATTTACTTTACACATTTTCCAAAAATTCTTCCAGCATTTTTTCCATCAAATCCCTATCCTCAAACTCATTCGCGTCCAGGCGATAATAATTCATAAAAACGGTTTTTGTCTTGGTTTTATAAGAAAAACGATTTTCAGGAATTTTTTCAATCAAATTATTTTCTTTTACAAAAAATTCTCACGCAGAAAAAATTATAAAAATTTTTCATCAAGCAAAAACAGCCCAATCGCCAAACATTTTTTTGGCAGACAAGGCTGGATGATCAAACATAATATCAAAAAGAAAATATTCAAGCAGTTCAGGAATTTTTGACATTTTAATAATTGATTACAATTTCCATAGGACAATGATCGGAACCGAATTGATCGTGAATATAGCCGATATTTTCTGTGGCGTTAAAAGCCTTTTCTTCGCCCCAAATCGCGTCAATACGCCAACCAATATTCGTCTCGCGAGAACGAGTTTTGACATCCCACCACGAATACACTTCCGCCACGCCAGGATTTTTGCGACGCCAAATATCTGACCAATTTTCGCTATTATATCGATCAAGCAAAGCGCGTTCTGACGGATGAAAACCGATTTTTCCATCATTTTGTTTTGGGCGCGCAAGGTCAATTTCATTGTGCGCAATATTGATATCACCCATCCAAATCACTGAGTGACCCGCTTCACGAAGCGAATTGATAGTATTCAAAAAATTTCTAAAAAATTCCAATTTTCCCGCCCAAGCCTCTTCAGACTTGCCACCATTTGGAAAATAAATTCCAAAAATATCAAGAATTTTACTGTCTTTTTCCAGTGTGAGATGCATCACGCGACCTTCATTGGAATTTGGATTTCATTCAAAATCTGTTTTCACTTCTTTGATAAAAGGCTTTAATTCATTCTTAATCCAAAGTCCCGTCCCAGAATATCCCGCTTTTTCGGCAGGATTATAAAAAACCTCATAACCTTCAGGCGCATTGAGATATTTGCTGAATTTATCAGCAGAACCCTTGATTTCTTGAATAAAAAACACATCAGGCAAATGTGTAGCAATAAAATTCTGAATTTCACCCTTGCGTTCAACCGCGCGAATTCCATTCACATTCCAGGTAATAATTTTCATAAAAATAGAATTATAATATATTTTGATTTACGAACACTGATTTTTGAAACGCAAAATCATTATTTTTTAAAAACACTTTGCGAATTATATGAATTTTTATAAATTTTTCAAAAATTTTTGGAAAATAAAAAATAAACTTGACACAGGAAATGGGATACAATATACCAACCTTTATTAGTAATTTTGTTTTTATGACAACACAAACTGTTGTACAAAAAAAGTATGTAACTTCAATTCTTCTTTCTCTTTTTCTTGGGAGCTTTGGTGTGGATCGTTTTTATTTTGGTCAACCAGTTCTTGGAATTCTTAAACTTATTACTCTTGGTGGTCTTGGTATTTGGGAGCTTATTGACCTTGTTCTTGTGATCACTAAGAAAATCAAAGGTGTAGAATTTATTGACTAATTTCTTTTCTCAAAAATCATTTTCTTATTCTTAAAAACCGAGCCTTTTGTATCGACACGCTCGCAAAATTTTTGAAGAAAACAATGCTGTCGCGTCTTTGTATTCCGTTTTGCCATTCAAGACAAAACTCATTATATTCAAAAAATATCACTTTGTTATTTTCTGCTAGTTGCAAGACTATCAAGAAAAAGTAACATAAGATGAATATAAGAAATAAGGGAAAGTTGAATATTAAAGTATAATTATTTTAAGCACATTTTAATTTATATATTTTTCTTCTTGTTTAAAAAAGATTCCTGAGCGTTTTGTATCGACACGCTCGCAAAATTTTTGAAGAAAACAATGCTGTCGCGCCTTCGTATTCCGTTTTTCCATTCAAGGCAAAACTATTTCATATAAAATTTTTTAAAAATTTATTGATTTTACAACCGCCAAGACTTAAAAAATTTCAACTGTTTGAGCAAAGCGAGTTTCCCTAAAG
>JBHBSX010000059.1:0-3970 GCA_041779175.1 Candidatus Altimarinota bacterium
CATGTTTTATAAGTAGATATTTCCAAGATTTTAATAATCATTCATAATTCTCCTCCGTAAACATTCTAGCATCCATACCATACAATTTCTCAGATAAATTTAATAGCTGTAATTGAGGAATATAATATATATTATTTTTTTTCTGTGCTATTCTAAAAGCTAAATCCACATCTTCATTTCCCCAAGAAAGAATTTGTTCATCAAATCATCAAATTGCTTGAAAAATTTTTCTAGGTACAATACTATGTGATGCGCAAAAAAACTTCCAAACATTCCTCTTTATGATATTTTCTCCACGAAAATCTAAAAAATTATCCGTAAATATATGAGCATTTTTAATATATTTCTGGATCTCCATTCTTGAAATATGTTTTGGGAGATTATTATATCATATAAATGATCCTGCAATTATTAGGTCAGGAAATTTTTTTAGCATCCTCTGTAATAATAACCCATAATTAACATGAAAAATAATATCCTGATCAACAAAGAGAAGTATATCTCCTTTTGAATGCCTGACCGCATAATTTCTTGAAATAGTAACACGATTACAAACTTTTTCTTTTTTTGGAAGAAATAATAATTTTCATGGAAAATTCAAAAGAAATTGTTCTATCTTTTTCTTCCAATTAAGAGTATTTTCTGAATCATCATCCACAAAAATACATTCGAAACATATTCACATCTCACGAGCACGATATATCATTAGTGATAATCCATACAGGAAAATATCCATATTTTTTGGATTATGAAGGGTAATAATAATACTAATCAACATAGTGCATATAAATTCATTTTACTATAGATATATCTTTTTTTGTATTTATAAGCAAAGAAATATTATAATCCCTTATAGATTCTAACATTGCACGCGCTTCACCATCAATATTTGATCATAAAAGTGTTTCATAATCCTTTATAAAGCAATGTCATCATGCTCATCTTGAATTCCCTTCTACAAAAGAATGACTTTCTTGGATCCGACTATCCAAAGTAATTCCATGACGAATTTTATCAAAATCAGCACCATATTTTTGAGAAACATCAAAAACCGTATTAAAGAAACACACCTTTTGATATAAAAAAGCATTTGACATCATTTTGATAATTTCCGCCTCTATAGCAGTAAAAATAAAAAAAGGTGTATCTTGTGGATACCAAGATGTAATATCCTGAAAAATCTTATCATCTTGATTAACTATGGATTTTTCTGGAATTCAAAAAATAATTCGTTCAGGATTTCTAGTATCAAATTCTGCTTTTTCCGATCTCAAAAATTCTGGCATATAAATAATTTTTCTATTTGGATTTTTTTCTTGAAAAATATCACACCATCCCAACGAAAGAGTAGATCGAATAATAATAATTGCATCTTGTCTAACAAGGGATAATGCCTGCAATAATATAGAATCATCAAATTTTCCATTTTTATTAGGCGTTGGAACCGCAATAAAAACCACATCGCACAGCTGAAGTTTTTCTTTATTAAAAACATAAGGTTCCTCAAGAGAATATCTCACCACTTCTTTTCAATTTTCCTCTAACAAATTTGCTAAATGATATCATACATATCCTTGCCCTATAACTCCTATCATAACTACATAAAAAACAAACATATAAAAAACGTGGCGATTATACTCATATTTTAGTTTTATTCAAATACTATTGCAATATTTTCATTATCAATATAATCATTTTTATGAAAATATCTTCCCTCAATATAGAAATCATTGATATATGCAACTTAAAGTGCACTATGTGTGATATCTGGAAAAATAAAACCCCCCATCTTCTAAGTACAAAGGACATAGATTCTATTTGCAGCTCAACTTACATTGACTCGACCACTAATATTACACTTACCTGATGAGAACCATTCCTACATCCAAACATTCAAGAGATTATAGAAACAGTACATAACCATTGATTGAAAGTACATACAATTTCTACCAATGGAACTTTTTTTAAAAAAATTAGATGATTTTCTTTTATTTTTGCAGCATAAAGATATTCCCTTCCCCAATATCCATATTAGTCTAGATGGTTATGAAAAAGTTCACGATAAACAACGATGAGTATTATGATCCTTTAGGAAAACTATAGCCACTATTCTTTGAATTAAAAAGAAATACGGAAACATTTCTCTAAAACTAAAATACACTATCACCTCTCATAATATTTTAGATATTCAAAAAGTTTTTATACTCTCAAACAAACTTTGAATTCCTATTAGCTTCAAACTTGTGGAAAATGATATACACTACACAAATAATCAAAATGCACCACATCTACTTTCCCAACCAGAACGCAATCTTGTATATAAAATTATCAATACTCTCTATAAAGATCAAAATACTTACCTGCAAAATCTTTTATATTATATAAAAAATAACAAGATAAATTTCGCATGTACAACACCACAAGAAAATATTTTTATCATGGCCAATGGAAATGTATTCTGTTGTACACACTATGATAGTATTTGAAACTTTTTTCAAGAAAATATTGATAATATTTTCTTTTGAGAAAAACACAAAAACATAATTACATATCTCAAAAGAATTAATTGTCAAAAATGTTTTTCTGCTCATTGAGCATATAAAAGCCTTATTTAATTATGAATCATTATATAAAAAGCATCAACTGGATTATGACATACAAGTGTAATCTCACATGTAAACACTGTGATATATGGAATAATTCTTATAAAAAAGAATTATCCATACCACTTATTCATTCCATCATCAATTCACCAATTATTCAAGAAAGCTATAAATACTATGGGGATTTTTTTGATATTGCTATTTCTGGTGGAGAACCATTGTTAATTAATAATATTGAAGAAATTATGATGGAAATAGATAAGGGTTTGCCATGATCCATACATTCAATAAGTACCAATGGCACCCTTACTACTCAATTAATTCGTTTACTAATTTTTTGGAAAAAACAATGAAAAAATTTTCGAAAAATAAATATTTCTATTGATTGAAATGAACTAAATCATGATAAGCAACGATGAATTAATGGGAGCTTTAAAAAAAGCATAGAAACTATAAAAAAAATTAAAAAAATTTTTCCTAATCAAAAAATAGAAATAAAACTCACAATCACTCAATATAATTATCAGGATATATATTTTCTATCCGTGCTTGCTAATAAATTAAACGTTAACTTTTCTTTCAAGCCTGTAGAAAATATGAATAATTATACAAATCAACAAAGAACAATCAATAAAATATTTTCAGAGAGGCAAATACAAAAAATAGAAGAGCAAATCCTCAATAATCCCTATATACATATACAAAAAGATCATATAGATACGAATTTTTTCTATACCATTCCAGACTATCTAAGAAATGGTCTTGGGAAAAATAAAAAAAGATGCTCAGTGGCTAAGAATTCTATTACCATTATGCCTGATGGTAAAATATTCTCATGCATACTTATGAATCAAATTTGAGATATAAATTCACAAACCATAGACGAGATCTGGAAATCAAAAGATATTCAACAACAACGAAAAGAAATTGAGAATGGGAATTGTCCTGAATGTATGCTTATGTGTTGATCCTTTAAAAGTAAAAATATTTATGAAAAAAATCATAATTAACTGGGAATTATCACTTGCTTGTAACTTGAATTGTAGCTTCTGTAGTCAGCAAGAAAGACGAAAAAAAAATAGCTCCATTCCAAAAAAAGAAGAAATTCTTACTATAATAGAAAATTTACCAAAAAATTGTCACATATCCTTTTTATGATGAGAAACCCTACTAATTCCTTATATATATGAAATTTTTTTACAATTAGAAAAAAAAGATATTACCTATGAGATCACAACCAATGGAATTTTACTAGAAAAATTTATAGAAACTTTTCAAAAACTTCCAAATCTCATGCAAATTAACATATCTATAGATTGATACTGAATATATCACGATAACTCTCGATGAAAGATTGGACTATATCA
>JBHBSX010000060.1:0-12310 GCA_041779175.1 Candidatus Altimarinota bacterium
AAAAATTTTTTCTAAAAATTATATTCACTATACGCCTCCTAACCACAGAAAGATCAGAGAAAATAAACAAATACACTTTTAAATACAATAAAAAAAACAAATACTCCAATAAACATCAGAGTATTTGTTTTAGATAAAGAAATTATTTTATAATGTATATTCACAAAATCAGAAAAAACAATTACTATTGTAGTACTTTAATGAGTTTTTATAAAAATTTACAAAAATTTACAACAACTATTGTATTGTTTTCATAAATTCCTCATACTTATCAGAAAAATTATTCAACTCATTTCCATTTTGTCGCGAAAAGAAAGTTGTATTAGAAAATTCATCAATAGCCATCGAAAGATCAAAGAATAAAGTATAATAATCAGTAGTTATGGTATTGTATTTTTTTAAAATACCACGAAAATGTGTTCTTGCCTTATCCACATCATCACAATTATTTTCAAAAATTTCAATAAACTTCGCCCAAGAGATACCATTTCTTGTATCAATCTTTCCTTTATCCAAAATCTCATTGAGAATTGAATGTATAAAGGGACGGAAAATGTTTGCAATAAATGATCCATCGGCATAACTCACATCTTTATGCTTAGTACTTGAGAGAGAATGATTGAAAGTATCTAAAATACCATTAAGATAAGTGATAAGCTGTTCATCTTTTGGAAATTTTTTTGTATTTTCTCGAGATTCTTGCATTTTCTTTATCAAAGCCACATCTTGTATATCATTTGATTGCATGGCTCGCTCTAGATTCAAATAAATTTGATCTATCATATCCTGAATTCAAGATATTTTTTCCTGAATTGACTCATTATTTACTTCAATTTCCTTAATATCATCTTCGATTTTTCCAATCTCTGCCAATTGCTGAGAAGTTAGCTTTCCTTTTTTGGAGGAATCAAGAAGATTATTAACACGAGTTGTTTTTTTATCTATTAAATGAGTAATTTTTGCTTCTTTCTTTGCAGAAGGACTATCTAAATTTTCCTGAATAGTCTCTTGTTTCTCTTCTGTTTTTCATTGTTCTTGAACTCATGATTCTATCTTATTTTTCTTTTGCTCCTCTTTTTTTGCCAATATTTCCATTCTTATTTTTTGTCTTTGGGATTCTTGTTCTTTATTAATGTAATGATTTGCAATTCTTTTCTTTAGAAATTGCAATCGATCTTCCAATCAAGAAAGAATTTTTACAATTTTTCTATGCTTGCTTTTAAATCATAAAACAACATCTGGCTGGAGCGTATGCTTTTGATCTAAAGGACTAAGATCATAATATACCAGCAATTCTTTATCAATATTCAAAAAATCACTCTTTATGCACTCTAAAACTCCTTCATATTGCTGAACATCTTCATTTGACTGTTTTAGTTTCATAATATCATCCCCAACCTTTAAACATTGAAATAAAAATACAGCACCATTTTCCATAGCCAATCTCACCAATTCCTCCATAATATCTAAATCCACATTTTTATTCATATCCTTGGACAAATCATGTTTTGATGATTCAAAGTATTCCATAAAAGACTCCTCATTCTCATATTCATAATCATTTCTCTTCATATTATGAATCGAAGACAAACCTGTACTTTCTATGTCTAATTTGGGTTTTTTGTTGCGTGGATTTTCTCTTTTTCAAGAATAGTATGCTTCAGCTAATTCTTGAATTCCCTTTTCAATGGTACTATGTTCTCCAGAATTTTTTCTCTCTGATTTTTTGGAATCATAGCCTTCCCTGTTGGTAGTAATAGTATTCATGCTAAAAATTAAATTGCGACTTTATTATAAATAAAATCGCAATTTTGTCAATAATAATATGTACAGCTATATTCATTATTGATGACTTGTAAAATTATCAAGAATTTTCTTGGAAGTTTTTACTGAAATCAAACCTGAATTGGAAAGATATTCCACAATATCATGCTTACGAATATCAAGCATTTCTGTAATAATTTTATTTTCTAAATCCTTAATTTCTGGTTTTTTATAAAGAACAGTTCGTTGTTCTTTTGCGGATGCAAGCATATCTTTATAACGAGAGATAATATCTGAAAAAGCACGAGAATTTGCTATTTCCTCAACATTTTTAAAAATCTCAAAACGATCTAAAACCTTTTCCAAAATAATCACTCGCGTGCGTGATTTATAATACCTTTCTTCGTCAATATTACGTTTTTTGCTAAACCTAACAAGAATACTTTCAATACATTTTGATAAAATATCTTTTTTGATCTTGTGTTCATAACATTCTTTGATTTGTGTTTTTCATTCTTCCACGCGTTCAATCTGAGAATCAAGCTTATTGAGCATACGACGAAGAATCCATTCAGGAACTTCATGATGATTAAAAAGATGTATAAGAATTGATTTTTCAATTTCAATAGCATGAAGTGCAAGTGTACGTTCTAGAATAGTTTCCAATTCCTCTTTTGAAATTTTTTCAAAAAATTCTTTATGTGCCTTATCAAGTTCTTTTTGGTATTTTTGCGTAATTTTTGTTTTTTGTTCTTCACTCATATAACCACGTGTGGAAATTGAATCAATTTTTGCAAGAAGTTTCAACAAAAAAAGGATTTTTCCCTGTGCATAATCCATAGTTTCAAGCGAAGAAGGCGCTGTGATTTTGAGTTTTTGAAGCATTGCAGGAATAGTTGTTGCCTTTACAAAAGTCGTAAAAATAATACAACCAACCGTAAGTGCCAATACAAAATCACGAACACCAGTTTCTAGCATCCAACCCTCTGGTCTAAAATCCGCAGGAATAAACAAAGCCATAATGATCGCAAGACCACCGCGAAGTGATCCCCAAGAAAGCAAATGCATCCAAGAATTTGGAATAATAAATTCTGATTTACACTTATTAAGTGGAATAAGCACTGCATATACCGAAATCGCACGTGCAATAGCCACCGCAATAATTGAAATCACAATAGGAAGCCAAAGTTCTGCAAATTTGATATCAAGATTTACAATCATAATACCAACAAGCAAGAACACCATAGAATTCGCAATAAATGCAAAAAATTCCCAATATTCCCCCATCATGTGACGAGTTTCAGCAGAGATTTTATAACGACCATAATTCCCCATTACAAGCGCTGCAATTGTTGTTGCAATTACAGGTGAAACTGGAATAATTGCATGATTTACCCATTCAGCAAAAAGAAAAGTCGCATGCGCAATAATAAGAGTAAGTGCAATTTCAAGAAGTGACGAACGAGAAATATAAGTCAAACTTCGAGAAGCAAAATACCCAACCAAACCACCAATAACAAAACCCATAATAATCATAAGGGCAAATGACAAAAAGCCATTAAAAATTGTTCCAAAACTTCCCATAGCCTCGGCAATTGGTTGCATTGCATGAGTAAAAATACTATGATGTGCATGTGGATCATGAATCAAAATCCCAAGAACTACAAGCAAAAGCGCAATAGCCGTACCATCATTAAAAAGTGATTCCCCTTCAAAAATAAGAGTCAAACGTTTTGGTGCGCCCATTTCTTTGAATAATGCCAAAACCGCAACAGGATCAGTTGCAGAAATCAGCGTTCCAAAAGCAAAAAGCACTAAAAATGGAATAGCAATTCCAAACCAACCGAGAACATAATAAAGAATTCCCGCTGAAATCACCGCAGCAATAAGCAAAGAAATCACCGCAAGCAAACTAATCGCACGTGTATGCTGAATAATTTCACGAAAACGAATATTATACGCGCTTTCGAACAAAAGCACTGGCAAAAACACATACAAAAGTGTTTCTTTTGACAATTCAAAGGCTGTCAAAAAAGAAAGTCCAGGAAAAAATTTTACCAAAATTCCCAGCAAAAGTCCAAATGCTACCAATGCGATAGTATAAGGAAAATTGATTTTTTTGGCACCAATAAATACGACACCAGAAAGAAATAGCAGCGAAATAAATGACACTGCACCAAGAAAATAAGCGTCCATAAAAAGAGTTACGAAGTAACAGATTGTATAAATAATGTATTCTTTGTCAAATTTTTTTAAAAATTTTGACTTTACATTGAGTATTTATATACTTATTGTAAATTTTTTAAAAATATGAACACTTTTCACAAAAATACCGCCGAAACTGCTCTCAATAACTACAAACCCATATATCAAAGCGAAAAAATCTATCTTGAAAAAATGAAAAATTTTTTAAAAGAAAATGAAAATTTTGCATACAGAAGCAATCTTGACTGACATTTCACCGGAAGTGCCTGGATTGTGAATGAAGATTTTTCCAAAGTTCTTCTCATTCATCATGTTAAACTTGATAAATGGATGCAACCCGGCGGACATATAGAATTGGGCGATAGCAGTTTTTTGGAAGCATCAATTCGCGAAGCAAAAGAAGAAACTGGACTTCAGGATTTGAGCGTTGTTTCTCAAAATATTTTTGATATTGATATTCACGCTATTCCCGCCAAAAATCACGAAAAAGAACACTTTCACTATGATGTGCGTTATTTTTTACAAGCAAAAAA
The DNA here is from genome assembly GCA_041779175.1 of Candidatus Altimarinota bacterium. Taxonomy (GTDB): domain Bacteria; phylum Patescibacteriota; class Gracilibacteria; order BD1-5; family UBA2023; genus GN02-873. The sequence continues at coordinate 4,503 of JBHBSX010000060.1, forward strand.
TAATAATATTACTATTGATACTGCTGAAGTTCATAATGCAAAATGGATTGCAATTGATGATTTGCTTAATGAAAATACCGAAGAATCTATTCGTAGAATGACAGAAAAAACCAAAAATTTTGCAAATTTTGCAGCACTTCTCAAACAGAATGAATGAAAAGAATTCATAGATGATGAAGAAGATTTTGAAAGCGAGAAATAAATTTTAAAAATCGTACAGATATCAATAGATAATTGTACGATTTTTAAAAAATATATTATTATAAAATTATAAAAATTGACCTTATTCTATTTATTCTTATAATATCAATATTTATTTTTAAAAAAAAATTTACTATGGAAAAACACTATACACTTCAGCTCAATGCAAAAACCCAACCAATGCATCGATGAGATTGGTTCGAAGATCCACTCGATGAAATGCTTCAAGAGTCACAAATTGGTGGCGTTGATGGTGGCGGAACTATGATGAATCCAGAAACTGGGATGATTGATTTTTGTGATATAGAAATATATCTTGACGATGATAGTCAAGAAAAATATGAAAAACTTTTAAAAATTATTGAAATACTTAATGTTCCAAAAGGCTCATTTTTAAAATTTTTTAAAAATGAAGATGATGAAAAAATAACAGAAATTCCTGTGGGAAATCTCGAAGGCTTGGATTTTGCGCTCAATGGAACGGAACTTGCTGATGAAATATATCAAAATTATGATATCAATGATGTTATAGAAAGCATCGTTACTGCAATGCAAGAGGAAGAAATTGGAAATTTTTATAGTTTTCACGAATGAAATACTCACACTCATCTCTTCTTTTATGGAAAAAATTTTGAAAAAATGAAAGAAATTATTGAAATCACAACAAAAGATAATCCACTTTGTGAAAAATCTATTATCAGCCAAATTGCATAATATAAAAATCGTACAATTATCTATTGATATCTGTACGATTTTTAAAAAAAATTTTATCATATAAACATATATTATGAAAAACTTTTCTCTTGCAAAAGCCACTGCATGATGTTGCGGAACTGGTGCCACTATGAATATTCTTAATTATTTTTACGGAAGTAATTTTTCTTTGCATGATACAGATAATATCAAAAAGATGATTCGTTTTGGAAAATCTGAAGAAAATATGCAACCTTCAGAATTTGAAATAGCTTTATTTCTTGCAAAAAATAATTTCAAAATTCAATATTATAGTCCTAGCGAACAATGAGATTTTGAGTTATTAGCAACAAATTCAAAGAAACATCAAGAAAAATATAATTATGAATTTTTTCCTCTTATGGATGTAGATTCTCATTTACAAGCAATTTCTGAATTATTTTCTTGTAAAAATTTTTCACTTTTTGAATGAGAAAATCAAGATTTTAGAAAAATAATCGAGCAACACTCAGATAATAAACATTGTTTTATTTTTATGCCTGATTATTTCTTGATTCATAATTTTCCAAATCCTGAAAATCGAAATGGCTGACATATAATGATGTCAACAGGTTTTGATAACAATTCTTGAAAAATTCAATTATTTGAAAGCACGCCAAACACGCCTGATGCTTTATTTCAAAATAATCCCGATTATATTTTTCGAACTTTTGAAGAATTACAAAATTGCATGTATTGAGATTTTTTTATTATTTCTGAAAATAAATAAAAATTTACAAAAATTTTTTAATTTCTTGCGCAAGAAAAACAGGATTTTCTTTATTGACTTCATGTTTTGCATTTTTTACAAAAATCAATTTTGAATTTGAGATTTTTTGAGCAATTTTTCTAGATTCTTCCTTGTTAAAAAAATCCTTTTCTCAACATACAACACAAACAGGACATTTAATTTCTTGTATTTTATCAGTAAAATCAATATTCTTAATAGATCACAATAATCATATAACCGATTTTTTCTGTAATCAAATTTTTAAAAATCCTGATTCTAGCAACAAATACATAATTGCAACTTGTATTGTCATAAGAATTTTTGGAAATGTCATTCTTGCACTAATAATCATTATGGAAAAAATTTTTTCTGGAAACTCAATAGCATACTTCAAAGCAATAACACCTCACAAAGATAATCCACATAAAAACACAGGTTCATTAAATTGTTCACAATATTTTTTAAAACATTGATATAAAGAATCAAAAGTTATCACATTTTTATCCTCACACAAATCAAATAAATCTGGACAATAAATATCCACATCTTTTCATAATCCCTCGATAACAGAATTCCAACTTTCAGAATTCTGTCCCAATCAATGTAATAAAATAATTTTCATAAAATTTTATAAATTTTTAAAAAACGAACAAAAATTAATTGATAATTGTTCGTTTTTTATTTTTTAATCCTTTACCACAATATTAAGCAGTTTATTTGGTACAAAAATTTCACGGACGAGAGTTTTACCTTCTGTCCATTTTGCAATAGACGGATCATTGCTCGCCATAATAGAAACTTCTTCTTGTGCCACACCATTGAAACATGTAAGTGTTCCACGAAGTTTACCATTAACCTGAACCGCAATAGTAACCTCATCATCAACAAGCATAAACTCATCATATTCTGGCCAAGTTGCTTCAAAAATCGAAGTATTTTTACCAAGAATTTGCCACAATTCTTCTGCCATATGCGGTGCAAATGGATGTAAAATAATTGCAAATTTTTCTTTCCATTCAGAAAGAAATTCACTATCAGTTGGAAGTCATTCATTTACAAGCTCCATCATAGCCGAAATTGCTGTATTGAACTTATAATCCACAATATTTTCTTCCACTTTTTTAATAGTTTTGTGAAGTAATTTCATAGTCTTCATCTCATCTTTGGCAATATTTTTCCCTTCTGTATAAAGAGAATAAATCTTGTCAAGAAAGCGACGAACACCAACAATAGCTTCTGGATTCCATGGCGCTGAATCACGAAAATCCCCGATAAACATTTCATACAAACGAAGTGTATCCGCACCATATTCTTCACTGATATCAAGTGGATTTGCTGTATTTTTAAGAGATTTTGACATTTTAGCAACAATTCGCTTCACTTCTTCACCCGTTTCAATAATAAAATATTTTCCATCTTTTTCTTCTACCAAATCAATAGCCACAAGTCCACCATCTTTTCTTTCGTATGCATAAGCCAAAATCATTCCCTGATTTACTAATTTTTGAAATGGTTCTTTGGTTGGAACCACACCAATATCATAGAGAACTTTATGCCAGAATCTCGCATACAAAAGATGCAAAACCGCATGCTCTGTTCCGCCCACATATTCGTCCACATTTTGCCAATATTCAAGAATTTCTTTTGAAGCAATAGCATTTGAATTTTTTGGATCAAGATAACGAAGATAATACCAACAACTTCCGCCCCATTGTGGCATTGTGTTTGTTTCTCGTTTTCCGTCAAGATTATCCGCAAGTTTCACATTTACCCAAGAATCCACCTTGGCAAGTGGCGAATTACCATCACCCGCTGGCAAGAAATCTTCCATTTCAGGAAGTTCAAGCGGAAGTCTTTCATCAATCACAATAAATCCTTCAAGTGATTTATAAATTTTTGAAAAAATTTTCCCGCCAATAACCAATTCTCGAACTTTTCCCTTTGAACACAGGCAATCAGGATTTTCATCACCTTTTGGTTCTGTTTTGAGAACATATGCTGTATTGACATCAATAGCCTCATCAAGCGAAGAAATGCGTGGCAAATTATTCACAATTTCCGCATCAAGATGAATAAGAGGAATTGGTTCACCCCAATATCTCTGACGAGAGAACAACCAATCACGAAGTTTATAATTGATTTTTTTGCTTCCAAAATTATTTTCTTCAGCGATTTTTGTAAAAATTTCACGAGCATCAGCAGAAGATTTTAAGAAAATTTTTTCAAAAATTTCTTGTGCTTTTTGCATATCTTCTTGATTTTGAGTTGGAAAATTGATATTCCCTTCAAAACCATCTGGCGTAAATGGAAGATTTTCAAAAAATTCATCTTCCAGTTTTTGAGTTTCGCGAATATGTTCGTCAGCCTGTTCTTGAGCTAAAGAAGAGAAAAATTTTTCATCAGCCTGTTCACGATATTTGGAAGCAATATTTTCTGGATAAATCACTGGAACAATCGGCAAATTATATTTTGTAGCAAATGCAAAATCCCGTTCATCATGCGCTGGAACCGCCATCACTGCGCCCGTTCCATAATGTCCGAGCACATAATCCGCAATCCAAAGCGGAACTTCCATTCCATTAAATGGATTGATCACATAAGAACCCGTGAAAACACCTGTTTTTTCTTTGTCATCTTGTGTTCTGTCTTGATCGGACTTTGATTTTGAAGCCTCAATATATGACATACAATCAAGTTTTTGCTCATCTGTGATAAAATCCGCCACATTTGGATGATCTGGTGCCATCACTGCATAAGTCATACCCAGAACTGTATCTACACGAGTGGTATATACGGCGATTTTCTTGTTTTCATCATCAAGTTTTTTCATCTCAAACTCACAACCTTCACTTTTTCCAATCCAATTTCTCTGCATTTCTTTCACACTTTCAGACCAATCCACTTCATCAAGATCGGCAATAAGTTTTTCTGCATAATCTGTGATCTTGAGAACCCACTGGCGAAGCGCACGACGCTCTACAATTGTCCCACATCGCTCACAAGAATTATCAGAAAGCACTTCCTCATTGGCAAGCCCTGTTTTACAAGACGGACAATAATTGATAGGAAGATTTTGTTCATATGCAAGCCCTTTTTTAAAAAGTTCAAGAAAAATCCACTGCGTCCATTTGTAATATTCTGGATCGGTTGTATCCACCATTCTGTCCCAATCATAACCAAAACCAAGTGCCTTTAATTGTGTAATAAAAGTATTGATATTTTTTTCTGTTGTAATAGCTGGATGAGTTCCTGTTTTAATAGCAAAATTCTCAGCAGGAAGCCCAAATGCGTCAAATCCCATAGGATGAAGCACATTAAAACCACGAGCATGATAATATCGTCCGACAATATCTGTGGCCGTATATCCCTTTGGATGCCCTACATGAAGCCCCGCCCCAGACGGATACGGAAACATATCAAGAATAAATTTTTTCGGCTTATCCGAAATTGAAGGTGTTGCAAAAGTTTTATTTTCTTCCCAAAATTTTTGCCACTTCAATTCGAGTTCTTTGTGATTATAAGGCATAAAAATAATTTTAAAAAACATTTGCATTTTACACAAAAAACAAAAAAAGACAAGTAAGTTTTGGATTTTGTGTATGATTTTTTTGAAAAAAATTTATTAAAAAGAAATTTTAATTTACTATGATAAAAATTTTTTAAAAAATTTAAGTTTTTCATTTATATTCTAGAAAAATTTTTGAAAAATAATGATATTTCATATTTTTCAAAAATTTTTTTATTTGTTATTTTTATAATTTTATGAATTGTAAAAATCAATTTTCACATATTTTTTAAAAATTTTACACAAAAATAAAATCCCTTATTACAAGGAATCTTATTCACGCTCTCATTTCATAAAAATCAACCCATCGAGCGAAAATTTTTTCTCGCCAATCCACACTGACGGCGTATCAAAATCATCTTCTCATTCAAAAAATCATTGAGAGCTACTATTCATCATTTCATCAATAAGAATTTGCTTAATCTTTCGCATCACACCAAATTTTTCCATAACATCATACACACGACCAACACCATCTGGATAGCGAGTATCTGTCATGCGCGCGATTTCCTCAATTCTCTCGCCCGTCACTCGAAAATCACCATCTTCAAGACGCTCAATATGACAGCGTTTTGGATCAGTTTTTCGTTTAAGATCATAAACTTTGAGAGTTTCTGTTTCAATAATTTCTTCTTCGAGATTTTTTTCAGGAATTTTGGTAATAAGCAAATCTTTGAGTTCATCAGTTCTGATAAATGCACCAGCTGAAATAGTTAAAGCTACTTTTTTGCCAGTTTGTTTTTCAAAAAGTTTTACAATTTCTTCAAGGTGTTCCGCGTCAATAATATCCGCTTTAGAAAAAACAATAAGTTCTTCTTTTTCTGCCATAGATTCGCTCCAATTCTCGAGTTCGCGACGAATAGTGAGATAATTCTGTATCACTTCTTCTTCGCCTTGCGTCACATCAAGAAGATGAATAATAATACGACAACGATCAATATGTTTGAGAAATTGAAAACCAAGCCCCTTACCTTCACTCGCACCCTCAATAAGCCCTGGAACATCTTCAATAACAAGAGAACGACCCTTCCAATCCATAACTCCAAGATTCGGTGTAAGTGTTGTAAAAGCATAATTTGCAATTTTTGGACGAACATTGGTCAATGCCTGAATTGTTGTAGATTTTCCAGCATTTGGAAGACCAACAAGCCCAACATCAGCCACGAGCTTGAGTTCAAGTTTAACAAATTTTTCCTCACCAACATCTCAGAGTTCCGCAAAATGCGGTGTCTGACGAGTGGAAGAAGTAAAGTGCGCATTTCCAAATCCTCAACGCCCACCTTTACAAATCAAAAATTCTTGATTCGGACGAGTCAAATCCACAATTATCTCACCATCTTCTGCATCAGTAACAAGCGTTCCCACAGGAACTTCCACAATAAGATGCTCTACACTCGCACCATGCTTTTCCCAAGTTCCACCGCGTTCTCCGTCTTTTGCGGTAATTTTTTTGAGATGGCGAAACTTTGTGAGAGTGGTTTCATGTGTTGTAGCACGAAGAATAATATGACCACCATCACCACCATCACCACCATAAGGACCGCCTTTTGGAATATATTTTTCTCGTCTCCAAGAAACAATTCCGTCACCACCCTTTCAGGCTTTGAGAGTGAGTTTTACTTCATCAATAAACATTTTGCAAAAATTTTAAAATATTGTGTGATTATATATAAAAATAAAAAAAATGCAAAAAAACTTGCAAATTTAAAATTTTTTGTATAATAGCAACATCTTCGCTTCAAAAATTATTTTTTAAAATTCTCAAATATGGCAAAAGGTAAATGTACTTTCCAAGTTGGTAAATCTTCTGAACCAGGGGCAACTCGTCGTGATTATATCTATGCAGTAAACAAGAAAAATCTTCCTGCAGGTGAAAGACTTAAACTTCGCAAATACAACAAGCAACTTCGCAAGCATGTAGAATACACATTCGTTGATGCAAAATAATATTTTCCCGAAAGGGATTTTATTTTTTTAAAAATTTTAAAAAAATTATGACAACTCTTTGAATTATTTTTGCAATTATTGTCGCTATTGAGCATTTTTATATCATGATATTAGAAATGTTCTTTATAAAAAGTTCTACTGCAAAACGAACTTTTAAGCTTGATGATTCCTCTATTAAGAATCAAAATATTGTCACATTATTTGCAAATCAATGACTTTATAATGGCTTTTTGGGTGCAGGAATTATCTTTTCGATATTTTTTCTCGACGCATCCTCTTCTGTTATTATGACACTATTTTTTCTTGTATGCGTTATTGTGGCGGCGATTTTTGGTAGCATTACTTCTTCTCGAAGCATTATTTTCAAACAATGACTTCCTGCAATTATTGCTTTTTGTGTAATTATATGAGAAAAATATATTTAAAAAAGAAAATTTGCAAAAAATTTTTTTTGACTATAATAAAAACACATTAACAAAAATCTATGGAAAACTATATCGCTCTTGAAAATGGTGTTTCTATTCGTGAAAATTTTTGGAAAGATATTGAAAAAAGATCAGAAAAATACGCTCATATTGTGATGATTGCCACCAAACCTGATATCATCAAACAAGCACCACTCTATGCTGAACT
>JBHBSX010000061.1:0-11003 GCA_041779175.1 Candidatus Altimarinota bacterium
ACAGTATAATTATTTTTTAAAAAATTGCAATTTTTTTATAAAATTTATGAAATATTTGAAAAAAAAATGTTTTTATATACAATAAAACACATGAAACAAATTTTAATACGAATACTTACAACATTTTTTATCCTTTGCCTTCTGGGAGCTTCTTTTTGGTTTTATTATAATAAAGACTTTACTGTATTCTTTGTAAATAATATAGAAACCAGAAAAAAAGCTAACCCTCCAGCAAGTAAAGAAATTATCAATATTGCCAGTTTGGGGCATTCTCTTGCATATGCTGATTTTATGTGGATTTCCATGATTCAATATATCGGAAATAATATTGGAAATGGGGATTATGAACAGCATTCTATAAATCTTTTGGAAAGAATTTCTGAACTTTCTCCAAAATTTCATACCAGTTATGAATGGATACTTTGGATGTTGCCCATTCCACAAAATACCAATCTCAGTTTTACTGATGAACAAAAAAAAGATGCTGAAAAACCAATTTCTATAGCAAAAAAATGAATACAAGAACTCTGTGATGTACAGAAAATTTATTTTATAGAAAATATTCCACTCGGTCAACTCAATACATATCTACAAGACCAAACATATAAAAACGCCTGTAAAAGCTGAATGCTGCCCTATCTTATCGCTTTTTACGGAGGACAGCTCGGAGGAGATACAAAAATGGCAGAAAATTATTATAAAATCGCCGCATTACATGATGATGCCCCTGGTGCTAGCGTCATTCTTGCTAATATTGCCAGTCAACCAAAAGATAATCCAAAAGCTATTGCGGAAAATTTCTTTCTTATGGCAGTGAATGGTTACGACGAAGATCCATTTGCTTGCCAAAATTTTGCCTTCAATTCTTTTGATTTATTACAAAAAAATACTTTAAACGATCAATATATTAAAGAAATCAATACTATTGAAAAAAATTTAAAAAAATATGACGATGCAAGTCCTGGAATGCAAACATGTCAAAGCCTTGCAGAAAGAGGAACAAAATATCTCTATTTACACTATTTTAATGAATTATCAAAAAAATATCCAAATATTGAGAATATTGAAGAACTTCTTCAAAAAACCTCATTAGAAACCATTCCAACCACACAATCACAGCAAAATATGTCACTAAAAAAAGTGAATGGAAGTTGGGAATTTTATTCTTTATAATACAAATATATGCTTTCATTTGCTCCAAATTTCAAAGAATGATATCAAAATATTCCTAAAAAAATTTTTGTAAAAATTATTCACTCATGATGTGACGGAAATCAGGTTCAAATCATTGAAGATATTATTGATAATGAGCATGATTATACTCAAATTTCTTCCAATCTATGAGACCACTTCTCTGTTTTTGTGGAAGAAAAAAATAAATCCCTACTTGATGGTTGATATATTAGTCAATCTGGTAAAAAAATTATTTTTGCACATAAGGAAAATATTCTTACCCGTTGTGGATGTGGAAAAAGTTTTTCATTTAAAAGCGGAAATGAGGCAAAAGACAAAATCACACTTCTCAAGAAAAAACTTCGCAATAAAAACAAAACCATCCATCATGATGAATAAAAAAATCTCTCAAATTGAGAGATTTTTTTATTACTATGGCGTCAATTTACAACCAGCACCAGCAAGATTTTTATAAGCATTTGCTGCTGTTGTATTGCGGATTACATAGTTAATTGCATATGCATCACAATATATACGAGCATCTGCTAATTTTGCATTTTCCATTTTTTTAATTTCATTGAGTGCATTTGTGTATTGTCCTTGAGCATAATAAGAACGATATCTATGAAAATAAATAAGATATGTTGCAGGATTATTTTTGAGATAATTATCAGAAATAGTAAATACCTGTGCGTAATTTTTTGCAAGATATGCTTCTCGCATTTTATTTTCAATATCAGTTGCTGCTGTGGAAGTTGCTGGAGTTGTCGGACTTGGTGAAGTTGTTGGAGTTGTTGGTGCTGAATTATTTACCACAGTAGTTCCTGTTGATGTTGTCACCACAGGTGAAGTACCCGATTCCATAACTCTTTCTCTCTCCACTCAAGCAAATGGATTTGTTCCACGAAGCGTTTTATATCCCTTAGTTTCACTACTATACAAGAAAAAACCTATAAGCGTTCTTTTAAAAGTAGTTTTATCAAAAGAATATAGAAGCTTTGCATTATATGCACCTTCTGGAGTTCCGTTTCCATAAACAATATTTACAAAAACATTATTCCCAGCATCATTTTTCACAAATTCATACATTCCGATATAAGCATTATCAGGCATTACATATGCTTTGCGAATATCTTGCCAATCTGCACGAAATTGCTTGATAAAGCCTTTTTGCAAATCAGTATTTCCTGCATTTGGATTTGCTGGCGGAATAATAGTGGTAGTAGTATTGGAAATTGCTGCTGAAGTTGTCGCAGATACAGAACTTGTTTTTGCTTTTTCAACTGCCGCATTAAGTTCTGAAAGCGGAATAACAATATTATTTTGAGCTAATTTTTCTTTCATAAGTGCATTTTCAGCTTCCAGTACACGAATTTTTTCAGAATATTGATTCAAGAGAGTTTGCAATTGCTTTACTAGTTCTGACGGATTTGGTGTTGTTTGAGCAAAAGTAACAAGTGGAACCGCAATAATCATTGCAAAAATTCCTGCTTTTTTGAATGAAATTTTTCTCATAAATAAAATTACAATAATCCTACTATAAACAATTTTTCGAAGAAATCAAGGTTTTTATTGGCTCATAAGACTTGCGATGCAAAAAATTTATGCCATAATTAAGAATTGCCTCATGATGTTGTTTTGTACCATATCATTTATTTTTAGCAAAATTATATTCTGGAAATTTTTCAGAAAATTGCTTCATAATCATATCTCTATGTACTTTTGCGAGTATGGAAGCCGCGGAAATAATACGTTCAGAAGCATCTCATCAAATGATAAATTGCACAAAATTATCATTTTGTCAAGTAGAAAAATTCTTCACAAAATCTTCACATTCAAATAGAGAATTTTCTCATTCTGTTATTTGTGGTTTTTTGCGAGATTTTTTCCGAGCAAAAATATACTGAGCCTGGATTTTTTCAAAAGAAAAATTATCCGCACCATCAATTTTTGCCAAAAATTTTTTTGAAAAATTTTGTGAAAGTGTCTGAATTATTTCTTGCATTGCAAGTCTATTACATTCCCTAATCCCCTTTTGATCAATTTCTTCGGCAGATTTTTCTATAATACAAAAATCAAGTTCTCACATATTTTTCATTTCAAAAATTTTTTGAAAAATATTTTCTCGTTGTTTTTCAGAAAGTTTTTTAGAATCATTGAGCTCTGAAATTTTTTCAAAAATTTTTTCATCAAAAACACTTACACCCGCAACTACAAGCGGTCAAGCCCAAGGTCATCGCCCCGCTTCATCAATTCCAATAATTATTTTTTTCATATTTTTTAAAAATTTTTTTAAGTATATTTTTTCTTAATTTTTTTGCAAAAATTTTTTAAAAAAATCATAACGAACCATATTTTTGGATTAAGTCAAGTCAAAAAAACTCTCTGTCTTGATTTTTGATAAAAATATGTTACAATAAACAAGCTTTCAAAAGGCGCGACAGGTATATGCGCACTTTTTTGGTGTGAGGAAAGTCTGGACATTATCCGAAAGAAGAAAAGCTAACGGCTTTGGCTGGTAAATATATTTGAAATTATCAGTACGGAAAGTACCACAGAGACAATACTAGTCGCAAGACGAAAGGTGAAAAGCCATTTTGTGTGAATATTTTTAACTCTTGAATTTTTTTCAAAAAGAAAAATATTTGCGATAAATGGGCATTATGCTGGTAAACCCTCTTTAATGCAAGAGGAATGGTATTTTTGATAATAATATTTTCGGAATAGTTATCAAAAATATACCTCGCTTGAGGTTTTGGGTGACCAAAATCCTAGATAGATATATACCGAAGTACAGAATCCGGCTTATTATCGCGTTTTTTGAAAGTTTTTTGTACATTTTTTAAAATTTTTAAAATGTCTCTTTTTCCAAATATTATGCTGGTTGGGATTCAAGGTTCTGGCAAAGGCACTCAAGCCCGTAGAATTCTTGACAAATTCGATTACAAACTCTTCGATACTGGTGCGGAACTTCGCAGAATTGCACAAGGTGATACCGAACTTGGACAAAAAATCAAGGCAATTATTGAGTCTGGAAATTATGTTCCGTCCGAATATATTCGTGATACTATTGCACATTTTATCGAAACAAACAAGAATTCACCCGTGCTTTTTGATGGTCCGATTCGTTCGGCTGAACAAGACAAAGTTATTCGTCCGATTCTAGGAAAATGTGTAGTGATTTGTCTTGATTTGTCGCCAGAAATTGCAATTTCTCGGCTATTGAGTCGCAGAATTGATCCAGAAACTGGCGAAACCTTTCCAGAAGATTTTGTCTGAGATATAAATCCAAAAACTGGAAATACTCTTATTCATCGCAAAGATGATACTGAAGAAGCTATTCAAAACCGCATCAAATGGTCACTTGAAGAAAGTCTTCCGCTTATCAATATTTGGAAAAAAGACAATTATGAAGTATTTCATATTGACGCAAATCGGCATATTGATGAAGTTTTTGAAGAAATTTCTACTCTTATTCTCTCACTTAAAAAATAAAAATTATGAATATTATTCTTGTTGGAATCCAAGGTTCAGGTAAAGGAACACAAGCACGCAAAATTATGGAAAAAAATCCGGAATTTCAATTTTTTGAAATGGGACAAAAACTTCGTGATTTTGCTAATATGGATGAAGAATTATCGCCTGTTGTTCGCAAGCATCTCGAAGAAGGAACTTTGGTTCCTATGGAAGTAATTGAGGCTATGCTTATGCACTACAAAAAACACCATCACGATGGGACTATTGTATTTGATGGGATTCCTCGATCACTTCAACAATTAGAACTATTCGAAAAAGTTTTTTCAGAATATTTTGTAATTTTCTTAGATCTTGAAAAAGATATTGCCATTGAACGACTTGCAAATCGCCGTATTGATCCCACGAATGGAATGAGTTTTCCAGCGGATTTTCAGGGAGATTTTTCACCATTTACTGGAGTTAAGCTCATTACTCGCGATGATGATAATGAAGAAGCTGTTCAAAAGCGTATAACCGGCTTCTATCATAACACCCTACCCCTCTTGGCAGAATGGGCAGCTCGTGGAAAGCGTGTATATCGCATTGATGCGTCAAAATCTATTGATGAAGTAGCTGATATGATTGATGTTATTATTTGAGCATATTAAAAGTCAAATTCAGAATAAAAGAACGATTTTTCGTTCTTTTTCTTTATAAAAATTTTTAAAAATTATCACAATGAATATCTATATTCATATTCCTTTTTGTAATCAAAAATGCAGTTATTGCAAATTTGCTCTCACGCCAATTTTTGATGATTTTAAAAAGAAAAAATATTTACACTTTCTTGAAAAAGAAATTATAACCAGCCTAGAAAAATATCCAAATGAAATCATAAACACTATTTATTTTGGCGGTGGAACACCATCAATACTTAGCCCCGAAGAAATAGAAAATATTTTAAAAATTTTTCCAAAATGAAAAAAAGAAATCAGTTTTGAGGCAAATCCTGAAGATATTTCAGAAAAATATTTAGAAAAAATTATTTCTCTCGGAATCAATAGAATTTCAATAGGAATTCAGTCATTAAATAATCAAACCCTCGAAGCAGTAGAAAGAAAAAATTCTGAAAGTATTTTTTCTGCATTAGAATCAATAAAGAATTTTGAAGTATGAAAAGTATGAAAAAGTATACTTAGAAAACTTGACAATTTTTCAATAAATATTGACTTAATTCTTGGATTGCCTTTTGTCAAGAAATGAGAAATTCTTGAAAATATAAAATTTTTACATAAGCAATATCCATTTATTACTCATACAAGTGTGTATATTCTCGAAAAATGAAAATATCCACAAAATTGGCAAAAAAATTCTATATCTGACGCGGAAATATATGAAGATTATATAGAGATTTGCAAATATTTTGAATGAAAAAACTGGAATCATTATGAAGTCTCAAACTGGGCAAAACCATGATTTGAGTGCAAGCATAATCTCTGATACTGGACTCATACAAATACTATTGGTTTTTGACTTTCTGCAAGCAGTTTTTATAATAATTTGCGTTGGACAAATAGTCCGTCATTTTCTCATTATTACAAATGACAAAGAATTGAAGAAGAAACTCTAACTGAAGAACAAATAGAAATAGAAAAATTTCTTTTTGGGATACGAACAGACGGATATTCTTTCACAGAAAAATCAAATTTTCTCAATATATCAAAAATTGAAGATTTTCTAGACAAATGATTACTTTGCAGAAATACTGAAAAATTCAAAATCTCCGAACAATGAATTCTTCTAATTGATTACATTATTGAAAAAATTTTGAAATAATTTTTTGACTTTTGTGAAAATTTTTATAAAATAACGAACAATATTTGAAGTCCCCAAAATGGGGATTTTAAAATACAAAAAATTTTGACGAAATAGTTTTTTTCTATATAATCGTCCACGTTATATTCTTTATTTTTTCTTATGTTTAAATTTATTTCAAATGCTTTTAAAGAGCTTTCTCATGTAGTTTGGCCTACTCCAAAAGAAACTCGTACATATATGTACTATAACCTTGTTATTATTGTTGTAATGACTATTTTTCTAGCACTTGTGGGTTATGGATTTCGCACTATTCTTCAGCAAACTAAATATTTAGTAAATCCATCTTCTCAAATCACAACAGAAGACATTGATGCAGCTAATGCGCTCCTTCAATCTCAAGGACATCAATCAAATCTTGAAGCATTTGGGCTTACTGGCACTACACTAGCATCAAGCGGTATAACAATAGAAACTACTACTGGTTCTGAAGATATTCAAGCAGTAATACTTCCTTCAGAAACTGAAGAAATATTAACAGGCGCAACAAATTAATTTTAATACTTTAATAACCCTCAATATGTTCGATTTTTCAAAAAAAAATGATGGAGAATGGTATGTTATTCGAGTAGTTTCTGGAACTGAAGAAAATGTTCAACAATCACTTATGCAAAGACGAGAAGCTTTTGGTCTTGAAAATTATATACTAGAAGTTTTTGTACCTACTCACAACAGTATTACTGTACGTTCTGGCTGAAAAAGAGTTCAACGTAAAAAAAATATTTTTCCTGGATATATTCTTGTTCGCATGATTGTTACTGATGAATCATGGTATATTGTCAGAAATACTCCAAATGTTACAGGTTTTCTTGGTGCTGGTACTGTTCCAGTTCCAGTAACAGGAACAGAATTAGAGCAACTCAAGGGAGTTTTGAATGAGAAAAATAAAGAAATTGGAACAGACTTTCAGGTTGGAGATCTTGCAATTATTAAAAATGGACCTTTTGAAGGAAGTGAAGGAAAAATTCTAGAAATCAACAATACAAAATGAGTTGCAAAAATTATGGTCAATCTTCTTGGTCGTGATACTCCTGTAGAAATAGAATTCATGAGTATTATTCGAGTAAAATAATTTTTATACTATGCGAATTATTCTTATTATACTTTCTCTTTCAGCATTTTTGTTTGTTGGTTGGATTGTATTACAGAATATAGGTGGAACCAATGTTCTCACTCATCAAATCAATTCTAATCAATCTACAACTTCAGAAATTCAAACAACCTCAACAGTAATCACTAATGCAGATCCTCAATTAGTACAAGCAATTGAACAAGATCTTCGTTCAAGACAAAATGAAGAAAGAATTGCAAAACTAGAAGAAAAAATTGGGCAAATTTCAGCAACAACACCAATTCGAACAACAGAAACAATCTTAGAGACAAAAAATACAGAAGCAACAAATACTGGAACCACCTCCTCTGCAACCACAACCATAGAAGCTATTCCAGTTTCTGCAAAGTTTCTCGGAAAAATCCTTCCAACAATTGAACTTACAAAAATTGACAACTCTGGAATTTTTGATTTAAGAATTTTTGATAATACTCATTATACCACCTATCACAATGAAAGCTTTGGAATAACAGTGGTAGCATCCCTACTTCCTTATGAGACATTTTTAAAAAATTTTCAAGCCATTGATAAAAATGTTTACTCTGTCAATGAGAAAACCCCCTTCCCATTTGAAAGCTTTTATGTGAATCCTCCAAAAACCGACACCATGGTGAGAATAGTAATGAAAGTGGAATCTCAAACTCTTTTTATTACTCTTCCTAAAACAAAATTCAATACCTTTAAAGAATTAATTCTCAAAAAAAATTCTTAACCCTACTCATTATTTATGCTTGATAAAAAAATTCTTCTCTCACAAGAGGGACTTGCGGAGTTACAAGAAGAACTTCACATCCTAAAAACCGATAAACGTCAAGAAATTGCCGATAAACTCAAAGAAGCAATTTCATTTGGTGATCTTTCAGAAAATGCTGAATATGCTGCAGCTCGTGAAGAACAAGCACATGTGGAAACTCGTATTGCAGAACTTGAAACTATGCTCAAGCCTGGAAATTACGAGATTATTAGTGATAAAAAAACAAAAAAGAGTGGAATCAACATTGGCGCCACTGTAACAGTTCAAGAAAAAAATCATAACAATACTCATACATACAAAATTGTTGGTTCACAAGAAGCAAATATTCTTGAAAATAAAATCAGCAATGAATCTCCTCTCGGAAAAGCAATTCTTGGTAAAAATGTCAATGATATCATTTCTATTGTTCCCCCAAGTGGCGAGATGACTGAATACACTATTATTTCTGTAGAATAATCTATGATTCCTGAAATTATTGAATTGGCACCTATGGAAAACGGACATATTTTTCAGAATTTTTTCTATGAATACACTTTTATTGTTCCTATTATTTCCCTTTTTATAGCAACTATATTGAAAGGGTTTTTCCATATGATTGCTGGACGTTTTTCTGTTGCAAAAATGCTTGGAAGTGGAGGAATGCCTTCAGCTCATTCTACTGTTGTTATTTCCGTTCTTACAGCAATTGGAATTAAAAATGGTATTCGTAGTGATTTATTTGTCATTTCATTGGTCTTTGCTATTATTGTTATCTATGATGCCATGAATATTCGTTATCAGTCTGGTCTTCATGCCAAAGCAATAAACAAAATGAATTCTCATGAAGACCATTCTTTGAATGAATCATTAGGACATACACCACTTGAAGCCTTTGCTGGCGGGCTTGTTGGACTTACTACTGCTGCTATTCTTATGTTTTTATAATTTCAAATGTGCAAGTTTTTGGATTTTTCTGAAAACTTGCTTTTTTCGGTATTTTGGAATTTTATCAGAAATGTAACAATTACTTTTGTAGAATCTTTATTTTTTGAAAAAATTTTATATGCATTATATTTTTATTTTTAAAATATTTTCAATCTCAAATTATAAATTTTTTATAAATTCTATTTTATCATTTTTTATACCTATTCTATACCATGCCTTAATAACCTTTAAGCCAATAGGATTATAAAAAAACAATAAATAAGTCAGACTGAATTATATATACTAAAAATAAAAAAACATGAGAATGTTATTTTTCTTAAAAAAATTTTGTCTATTTTTCCCCCCCCCCGCCTAAGTCCTGATGATTATTTAAAAAATTACAATTCCAGAAAACTAATATTTTCCATTTTTCAAAAATTTTCAAAACCATATACTATAATACTATCACTTTCCTATGTTTTCTATTCACGATGAGCAAAAAGTTATAGAACTTCTTGAACAAAATTGACATAAAAAATTCCGTTACGCACAAATCGAAAACGCTATTTACAAAAATTTTGCAAAAAATTTTGACGATATCACCACTCTTTCCAAAGAAATTCGTGAACTTCTTAAAGCAAATTGCTATTTTTATTCACTTTCTATACACTCGGCAGTAACCAGTGAGGACGGACAAACAACCAAATTTCTTTTCAAAACACATGATGGAAATATGATTGAATCCGTAATTATGCGTCATCTTTCCGGTCGTACAACGCTTTGTGTTTCATGTCAAGCAGGTTGTCCTATGGCCTGTACTTTTTGTGCTACTGGAAAACTTGGACTTCTTCGTAATCTTGATTTTACGGAGATTATTGAACAGGTTATGATTGCCAATGAACACCTTGAATCTGAAGACAGAAAAATCCGAAATATTGTATATATGGGCATGGGTGAACCATTTCTCAATTATGAAAATGTAAAAAAATCTATTGAAATTGCAAGCACTCAAAAAAAACTTGATCTCTCAAATCGCCGAATCACAATTTCAAGTTGTGGTGTGGTTCCCGGAATTGAAAAACTCGGTAATGATTTTCCACAAGTTTCACTTGCCATTTCACTTCATGCGCCGAATGATGAAACTCGTCGCAAGATTATGCCCGTGGATCACACCTATCCGATTGATGCCCTTATGAAAGCGCTTGATGACTATGTAGCCAAGACGAATAAAAGAATTTTTTATGAATATATCATGATTGCTGGCGTAACTGACAGGATTGAGTTTGCACATGAACTCGCCAAACTTCTCAAAGGTCGCCTCGCGCATGTGAATTTTATCCCATATAATCCTGGTGATGGAATTATGGGAACAGGATATCAGCCAACAAGCCGAATTGTTATGAAAAAATTTCAGAAAACACTTGAAGATGCAGGAATTCCGTCAACTATTCGTCATACTATGGGTGATGATATTGATGCAGCATGCGGACAACTTGCACTCAAAGAAGAAGGAAAATCACTTGCAACAACAGAATGAAAATCCATGAAAGCCCTTGTGGAAAAACACTGGCAAAAATAAAATCTCTCGAATAGGGATTTTATTTTTGCAAAAAATCGATTTTTGTGATACAATTTTTAAAATTTTTTAAGAAGGAAAAATGTTTATCAAAAATACAAAATACATAGCAAAATTTGAAAACAAAAATATTCATACGAGAATTCTTGGTGCGA
>JBHBSX010000062.1:0-5571 GCA_041779175.1 Candidatus Altimarinota bacterium
CTCAAAATTTTATATTATAATTTTTTTACTATGACAACAAATATTCGTGAACTTCTCGGCAATGAAGCCACATACCTTCTTGACGACTACAAGCCAAAAGTTGACAAAAAACTTCTCACACTTCCTGGACAAGATTTTATCAAGCGATCGTTTTTCCCTTCTGATCGTTCGCCACAAGTACTTCGCTCATTGTATGAAATTTATAATCACGGGCGACTTGGCGGAACGGGATACTTGTCAATTTTGCCCGTAGATCAAGGAATTGAACACACGGGAAATGCGTCTTTCACGCCAAATCCTGAATATTTTGATCCAAAAAATATTATAGAACTTGCAATTGAAGGCGGTTGTAATGCGGTTGCGACGACTTTTGGGGCGTTTTCTATGGTGGCAAGAGAATATGTCGGCAAAATTCCTTTTATTGTCAAAATCAATCACAATGAACTTCTTACTCATCCGAACAAACCACGACAAACAATGTTTGGTTCGGTAGACGAAGCGTGGAAATTGGGGGCGACGGCCGTTGGTGCGACGATTTATTTTGGAAGCGAAACTTCTCGCGAAGAAATCGAGGAAGTCGCAATGGCCTTTGAACGCGCGCATGAACTCGGTATGGCAACGGTTCTCTGGTGTTATGCTCGCAATAATCTTTTCAAAAAAGATGGCAAAAATTATGAAACCGCAACAGATATCACAGCTCAAGCCAATCACCTCGGTGTCACTCTCAAAGCAGATATTATCAAGCAAAAACAACCAGAACTCAATGGTGGTTTTGCGGAAATTGGTTTTGCCAAAGAACACAAAAATGCCTTTGCAGAGCATATCGGCGATCATCCTATTGATATGTGTCGCTATCAAGTGCTCAATTGTTTTGCGGGACGCGTGGGACTAATCAATTCTGGTGGCGAGTCCAAAGGTGCTGGCGATCTCGCGGCGGCGGTTCGCACGGCCGTGATCAACAAACGCGCTGGCGGTCAGGGTCTCATTAGCGGTCGCAAGGCTTTTCAAAAATCTCGCGCCGAAGGTGTTGCCCTACTTCACGCTATTCAAGATGTATATCTTGACGAGAGTATTACCATTATTTAAAAAATTCTTTTATTCCACAAGTCTTTTGTAAAGCACTTGATAATTGTAAAAAGATAATTTTTTAAAAAATTTATTTCAAAAAAATTTGCAAATATGAAAAATCTTCTTATTCTCGATTATGACAACACGCTTGCCGATGCTTATGGCGAGTTTGGTGAGGGTTTTATTTTTCGTAATCGCACACTGGACGACACGGAACTTGCGTCCGAGATTTATGCCAAATATCGTCGCGGACCTGATGATATTGTGATGTTTGACGCGCTTTTGGAAGCATACAATATCACCGACGCTCTGCAATTTTTCAAAGAAAAATGAATGGATAAACAGCTTTTTGATGATACAATAGATTTTTTAAAAATTTTGAAAAATCATTCTGACAAAATTCATACTATGATTCTCACGACCGGCGACGAAAAACTTCAAGAAATCAAACTTCGCCTCACGGGAATGTATGATCTTGTAGACGAAATTCGTATCACGCGCGATCGCAACAAAATCGCTCATATCAAAAAAGCTATTGCCGATCACAATCCGATTCGCACGATTTTTATCGATGACAGAATTCATATGACGCATGCGGATTTTGACACGCCGATCACTATTCTTGAAATGGACAGAAAGGGCGAAAAATCCTGAACGAATACCATTCATTCTCTCAAAGAAATCAATATTTCTGAACTTATTGTATAATGAACAAACAACAATTTTTTATCGCGAATTTCAAAATGAATCTACTTCCGAGTGAGGTGGAAGCGTATTGTGATCATTTTTTTCAAAATTTTTCATATACAAATCAACAAAAAATTATTTTTTGTCCGCCATTTGTCTCGCTTGGATTTTTTCAAAAATTTTTGGAAAAAAATGCAAATTCTTGCGTTTCACTGGGCGCGCAGAATTGTTCGGAATACGATCATTGAGCGCATACGGGCGAGATTAGCGCCGCGATGCTTGCTGATATTGGTGCGGAATTTGTCATTGTTGCACACAGCGAAAGGCGTCAAAATGGCGAAAATCCTGAACAAATCGCTGAAAAAATTGTAAAAATTATACAAAATTCTCTCACGCCGATTCTCTGTGTTGGCGAGAGTGAATATTATGAAAATATCGCATCAATAAGCGAAATTATTGATATACAAATCAGAGAAATTTTTGAAAAAATTCCTCTATGATTCAGAGAAAAAATCATTATTGCATATGAGCCGGTTTGGGCAATTGGAAGCGGAAAAACACCAAATCCCGAAAAAATATGAAAACTTTTTGAAAATTTGAAAAAAAATTATAAAAATCCGTTTTGCTATGGCGGAAGCGTGAATCTTGAAACCATTTGAGATTTTGCGAAAATCGATGTTATTGATGGCTTTCTTATAGGAAGTGCATGTTTGAATGCTCAGAATTTTGCAAAAATCTGTGGAAAATAAAAATCATCGACATATTGTCGGTGATTTTTTGGTGAGCAATGCTTTTCTTTTCAAATTCTCATATAATGAGGATTTGAAAAGACTTTTGCTGTATTTTTTAAAAATTTTTTTAAAAAATACATTCGCTATACATTCATTTTTTATATGAGAAAAAAATAAACAAATAACACAACATCTTGTTAGGACTTTTGACTAATGTAAAATCCCATCAAACGATAGGATTTTAATTTTAATCAAGCGTGTGAATCTCAAATCACATTTTTTCACAAATTTCTTGATTCTGTTTGCCCGTAATCACCACACGCGACGCCTCTGAAAAATCTGACAAATATTCTCGAGCAATGCACTTGAGATCATCAATAGTCGCATCCAAAATAGTTTTTCTATGTCTGTCCTCATCTTCAGTGGTGATTTTTCTCAACACTCGCATCACATCACTTGCTGCCATTTTTGCTGGAGATGTTGGCGTATCAATACGAGCAATCACTCCAATTTTCGCTTCATCAAGCCTTTCTTCATCATGATTATTTTCAAGGAGCCATGCAATTGATTTCTCAAAATCTTCAAAAGTTCCCTCAATTCGCGGATCACGATATGAAAAAAAGTTGAAACTTTCTGAAATAGGATCATATTTCGCGCCCGCCCCATACGCGCCGCCCTGCTCACGAATTGCCGAATGCAAGTATCCATCTCGCAAAAACTGCGTCAATAATGCAAATAATGGCGCATCTTTATGATCAGCAGAAACGGCTTTTAGTGAGTATGCACAATACCCCACTGCCAAATCCGCAAGCCACGCCTCATTGACACGATGTTTTTGAAATGACGAAAAAGCAATAGGAGTAAATTTTTCAGCAATATTTTCTTCTTGTGTTTTTACAAAATTTTCTGGAATTTTTTCTGATGAAATAGTGATTTGTATCGGTTTTTCTGATGTGAGACGATGAGAAATTTTTTCAAAATTTTCAATAATTTCATTATCAGATTTTTTTACAAATTTTTTTAAAAGACTCAGACTTTCAATTCATCATAATTTTTCGGAAATATGCGCCAAAAAATTATGACCAGAACTCGCTCTCAGCATTGCAGTCGCATTTCCTGCGGAAGTAAGCGAAGATTTGAGTCCAAGAATTTTTTCAGAAAAAATATTGCGAATTTGTTCGATTTCATCAAATTTTGGTGATTGTAAAATTTTTGCAAAAATATTTTTTGCATCAGATGAATTTCTGTCCAAAAAACGAGAATGTGCCGAAAAATAAGCACGAATATTAGCATCACCAAATTGCGTAAACAATGAAAAAGACGATGAAAAATTCATTTTTTCAGCAATTTTTTTCTGAGCATCTACATAATTCATGCCATCAAATCCAAGCTCTCCATACAATCCTGCCGCTAGAGCATAAAAAGGAATTTCCTCTTCAGTAAGCGAAGAAATAGGAAAATATGATTTGATATATTCAAGCTTATTGGTAATTACTTCATATGAAATGGCACTATCTGAAACATGCCGCATTGGCATTTTTTTGCTTTCACGAGGAATATCAGAAAGTTCGATTTTTGGAAGCAAGTCCATATTTTGTGGTTTTTTCTGATGTTCTTCAAGTTTTTTGGCATTTTCTTTGATTTCTGCAATTTCTGTTTCTGAAAGTTTTTCAAGAATTTTTTTGCAAAAATTTTTCTCAAGATTCTGTTCTACTTCACTTGCCTTGGCACTTGGAATCATAGTCAGACGAGTTCTGTGTGCATTGTCAATAAGCAATTTTTGAATCAATTCGCCGATATAATGCGGATTCTGAACCTTTTCTCGAAGCGTGTCAAGCAAAGGGCTTGGATCCAGCATCAGCGAAATATCTTGTTCATGAGTCACCGCGCCAATAGCCTGCAGCATCAGAGAAAGTCCGTATGGATAGCCAGTATTTAGCTCTCGAAGCGACATTTCGATGGAATCCAGAATTCCAATAGCCTCGCGAGTTTCCACTCAATTCTTGACAACTTGTTCTAATGTGTCAAAAATAAGCTTTTCACAATCATTAGCCCATTTGGCGTCATCGGTTACAATTCCTGTTACAAAGCGGATTTCACGACCAGAATCATCAAGCATTGTCAGAGGCGAGATTGACGCCGCGTGTTCATAATTCTCAAGCGCGTGGCGAAGTGGCGAGCCAGAATGTCCGAGCAAATATGAATACACGAGATTCGCTTCAAGATGCTGTGCTGTATTGGAAGCGGATTCTAGCAACCAAGAAAACAAAATATGCGTTTGATGCGGATTCTCTGTGTCCGTTGACGGATAGTATTGAGTTGATTGCTGTGGACCAAGATAGCGAGTTTCATCGTCTGTTGTTACTTTTTCGCCTTCATAATCAAAGTGTTTGAGTACGAGATTTTCAAATTTTTCTTGATGTTCAGACGCGGGAATATCCCCAAAAGTCATAAAAGTCGCATTGGTCGGATGATAGTGTTTTTTGTGAAATGCAATAAAATTATCATAAGTCAAGCGTGGAATGACTTGTGGCGCGCCACCAGAATCATAATGATAGGTTGTTTCAGGATGCAAAAGCGATTTATTGGTTTCATAAATTCGTTCAAAAGCATTTCCATACACGCCTTTCATTTCATTGTATACAACGCCTTTTATAACAAGATCGCCATTTTCGTCAAAATCAAAACGATGTCATTCTTGCATAAAATCAAGCTTGTCAAGATTTGGGAAAAATACCGCGTCAAGATACACGCGAAGCAAATTGTCAAAATCCTGTTTGTTCTCGGTTGCAAACGGATACGCCGTCCAATCCGACGAAGTAAATGCATTCATAAAAGTCTGCATAGATCGCTTGAGCATGCCAAAAAACGGGTCACGAACGGGAAAATTCTTGGATCCACACAAAGCCGTATGTTCGAGAATATGAGCCACACCAGTGGAATCATGTGGCATAGTTCGAAGCGCCACCATAAACACATTTTCTATATTTTTACTTGCAAAATGCACATGTTTTGCTTTGGTGCGATTGTGTTCATAGTATTCAAGCGTGACATCAAGTGTCGGCAAGTATTCGCTTGAAATAAG
>JBHBSX010000063.1:0-3578 GCA_041779175.1 Candidatus Altimarinota bacterium
ATGATCTTTTTGAGAATTATTATTCCAGTAATAATACTCTTTTGTAAAATAATTTCCCATAAATTCTATTTCATGTATTTTTTTTAAAAAATCGGGAAATGATTTTTGTTTATTATTAATAAAATAAGCAAGAATGTCTTCAGATTGTGGATGTAGTAAAAAAGTGTTTATACTTTGTGTAAAATTTGTATGAGTTGCATTAAAGAAAATATATTTTTCTAAAAATTTTTGAATTTTTAAAGCGTCTACTTTTCCTGATTTTTGAATATTGTCTAATCTTTTGAGAAATACTGGATTTTGGGAATTAAGAAAATTATTTGGTTGATTTTTTCAGTATAATTCATACATTTTTAGTATTTGTTCGCTGGTCTGAATATCATACAAGGAAAAAAGATGAAAAATATTTTCCGTATCCATTTGCCAAAAATATTTTGCTTCAGGAATGGTAAAAAAATGATGATTTCTGTCAATGGTTCCATCTTCTGTAAATAGTGGAATTTTTTCAAAAAATAATTGTAAATTTTTTGAGGTTATTCTACTGCAATAGTTCAAAAGTGATTCTGTATTTTCATCAGATCCAACAAAAAATATAAGCTCATCAATATTGCGTTGCATTTTTGATAAAATTTCTGCACCATCTCGAAGTCGTGGAATTAAATGGACAAATAAATCATTTTTTTTCAGCTCTTTGAGAAATTTTTCTCTATCTTCATTGCTATGAATGAATTCACGAAGTAGTCATAAACTTCATTTTGAGGTGGAATGTTCTGGGTAATAATAATCAATTTTCTCAAATGGCTTGCTATGAGCAAAATTAATAAAATCTTTTTTTGAATGAATTCAGAAAATATAAAAAATATCCTTTATTTCTTGTTCTGTTTTTTGTGTTGCAAAATTTTCCCAATGTTTTTCAAAATATTCTTTTCGATCTTTTTCTTTGTTATTTTTATCAATAGGTTTTTTAAAATCTATTCATTTTCTTGACATGGATGTGATTATATTCTCAAAATCTTTCATTGAGAGAATATCTTTATCATAGATTCTTTTGTTATGGGAATTTTCTATAGTATTGTGTATTTTTTCGCGTATAGTATCGCTAGTGATATCGACTTGATGAGTATGAGCAAGGAGATTTTTGATTTCACTTATAGGAATTTCTTTTAGAGCTCACTTTGGTAATTTATTAGTTGACATATATTAAAAATTATTTTTTATATATTATCATATTTTTAATTTTTTTTCAAAAATTTTTTCAAAAAAATTTAAAAATCTTTGATTTTATTTAAAAACTCAAACAAGATTTTTTTGATATTCGTTTTTATTTTTTCTGGGTTTTTGTAGTTTGGAATGCGTAGTAAATATGAATTTTTAGAAAATTTTTTAAAAAATATAAAAATCTCTCTCAAATCCTCATTGTAGTGAGTTTTACAAAGAGAAAATAATAATTTTAGGCGAAATTTTTTCAAAAATAAAATCCCTATTGTTTAGGGATTTTAAAAAAAAATTACAAACTTTTTATATATTCCAAGCCTTTTGCTGTAATCTGTCTTCCTCTCGGTGTTCGCTCTATAAAGCCAATTTGAAGCAAATATGGTTCGACAATATCTTCAATAGTCGAGACTTCTTCGCCAATGAGCGAAGCAAGAGTCGAGAGTCCAATAGCGCGTGGCGTTCCTGTTTCTGCAAGGTGTCAGAGTAATTTTTTGTCCAGAGTGTCTAGTCCATACACATCCACGCCGAATTTTGCAAAAACCGCTTCACAATCATCTTTTGTCTCGACTTTGTTGCCGACAATAGCATAATCTCGAATAATTTTTACATAACGATTGGCAATTCTCGGCGTCCCACGCGACCGCATTGCAATCGACTCAACCGCGTCTTTGGATATTCCGTCAAAATCCATAATATGAAATGAACGCGTAATAATTTTTTCCAAATCACTGGTATCATAAAAATCCAATTTCATAATATTCCCGAATCTATCACGAAGCGGATGAGAAAGGGAAGAAAGTTTGGTAGTCGCGCCAATAAGCGTAAATTTGGGAATATCCATTTTGACGCTTGTTGCGCCTGTTCCCGAACCAATCATAATATCGATTTGAAAATCTTCCATAGCGGAATAAAGAATTTCCTCGATTTGCGGTCTGAGGCGATGAATCTCATCAATAAAAAGAATTTCCCCTTCAGTCAGGCTGGTCAAAAGCGAGATAATATCCGCCTGTTTTTCTATGGCTGGTCCGCTTGTAGACTTGAGTTGTGCCGACATTTCTGATGCAATAATATTGGAAATCGTTGTTTTCCCGAGTCACGGCGGCCCATAAAACAAAATATGTTCCAGTGGAACTTTGCGGATTTTTGCTGATTCTATTGCGACTTTGAGATGCGCTTTCATTTGTTTTTGGCCAATATATTCGTCCAAAGATTTTGGGCGCAAAGAAATATCCTGACCAAAATCCAGTTCTTGCACTTCCGCCGAAACTGCGCGCGGCGTTACTTCATTGTGTTTTGTTGATTGAATTGCCATTTTGTGTAAAATTTTCTCGTATTGTAATCAGAAATAATTTTTTTTCAAAATTTTTCAAATTTATTTTGCAATTTTTCAAAATTTTATATACTTTTTGTGTTTTTTTATTCTCTCGTATGAATCAGAATTTATTTCAAAAATTTTTAAAAAATCCTCGTTATAGGCATTTATTTTTAGCGATTTTCTTTTTGTTTTTTGCTCTTGTTGTTACGATTTTTCAAAATATTTTACCAAATATTTCTGAAAATAATTCTTCGCAAAATATTTCTCAATCAGGAAGTGCGTATATTGAAACACTTCAAGAAGAAACGCGTGCCAAGGTTCTTGCTATTCTTGATGATGCGGAAGTACAAAAAACTCTGGAACGCATAGCAAAATCCGATGAATATTATCGCAAGGATGGTGCGGTTTTTATGAATCGTGAAAAGCGTTTGCCAGTTAAGTCTGATAAAAGTTATTATGCTGAATGGACGGTCAAAACTCCGTGAGAAAACGATCGTGGTGCGCGCCGTGTGGTGGTAGGGAAGTGATGAGAAATGTATTTTACAGATGATCATTATGAAACCTTTATTCGAATTCAATAAAATCCCTGATATCAGGGATTTTATTTTTTAAAAATTTTTTTAAAAAAAATTCCACAATTACTTGTGGAATCAAAATCATAAAGATTTTTCAAACGACCGAACGGCATTGGTCAAGCGGAATTGTATAGATTTTTCTCAAAAAGTCAAAATTTTCCTCAAAACTTAAAAAATGAATATATTATTTATATTAAAAAAGCTGAATCTAATGATTCAGCTAAAGTGTTACCTGTATTATTCTTGTCCGCTCAAATAAGCGTTGAGGAACGCAAACACAGCGATAAATATCTGTTCAATAGACATTAAGGGGTATGGTTCTTCAAGGAGTGGGTTAATAATCCACAGAAAAAAATTGTAAAGTAATAACAGATGAGGCGAAATACATAGTAAATATTCGCATTTTCTTATTTCCTTTCTTTCATATATTAATCAAGGTAACAACTACATTATATACTAAATTTTAATAATGTCAA
>JBHBSX010000064.1:0-3196 GCA_041779175.1 Candidatus Altimarinota bacterium
TATCCAGTAAAATTTTTTCTGATTTTTGTAATAGGTATTTTTTTTGGTGCTTTTTTAGTTTTTTTACTCTTTAAAACAGAGTTTTTAACAAAAGAAAACGCATGAGAATCAGAAAAAACAGCAACTTGAACAAGTTTTTCACAAAATGTTAATAATGTAAAAAACTTGGTATTTTCCTCCTCTAAAGTACAAGAAGTGTATGATATTCTTGATGCAAGTTTTTATGGTTTTGACAAAAAGACAACAAAAGAATTGGAGGATGGAATGATTACAGCAATGTTGCAATCATTGGGAGATAAGCATAGTGAGTATTTTGATTCTGAAGAAACGGAAGAATTTCAGTCTGGTTTGCAAGGGGAATTTGAAGGTATTGGAGCAGTTGTTGGTGAATCGGAATTTGGCGCTATTATAGAAAGAATCTTGCCAGGATCTCCAGCAGAAAAATCGGGATTAAAAAATCTTGATATCATTACTGCAGCAGATGGCGTAAGTATTAAGGGTATGACTACTTCAGAAGCAGTAAAATTGATTCGTGGAGAAAAATGAACTACTGTAAATATTTCATATTTGCGTGATAATATTCCAGCAACAGTTGATGTAGTGCGTGATGCGGTTAATATTCCTTCTGTTGATGGGGAAATGATAGAAAATACTAATATTGGATATATTCAGATCAATACTTTTTGAGAAAAGACCCCATGAGAATTTGAGGATAAAGTTCGTGAATTAAAAGAAAAATGAGCGGCAGGATTGATTCTTGATTTTCGTTATAATGGTGGTTGATATCTCACATCAGCACAATCTATACTTTGAGAATTTTTACCGAGAAACTCGAAAATTGTAACCACAAAAGAAAATAATTCAGCCAATAACATTACTTTGACAACTTCTTTACGCTCTCCTTCCGACGAAAAGATTCCGCTTATTGTATTGGTAAATGAATATTCAGCATCAGCATCAGAGATTGTGGCTGGTGCCATGCAGGATTATGGTCGCGCATTGGTGATTGGAAATAAAACATATGGAAAATGATCTGTACAAGAAATGTTTCCTCTTGGAGATGGTTCCATGATAAAGATAACAGTTGCACATTGGTATACTCCAAAAGATAAAAACATTGATGCAGAGGGTATTACTCCTGATATTACAGCTCTTTTGACAGTAGATGATTATAAAAATTCTTTTGATAGACAGAAAAAATTTGCAGAAAAGGTAATGAAGGAATTGATTGAAGGTAAAAATTCTACAGAAATTGTAGATTATTACAAAAGTCATTCAGATGAAATAACAGCATTACAATAATATTTTTTAAAAAAAATTATATGTATTCTTATATTCAAAAACAAGATTCAGAATTGTATGAATATATACTCGGGGAAAAATCTCGCCAAGAAAGCGAACTTGAACTTATTGCTTCTGAAAATTATGTTTCTCAAGCGGTTTTAGAGGCGAATGGATCAATTTTTACTAATAAGTATAGCGAATGATATCCAGGAAAGCGTTATTATGCTGGACAGGAATTTGTAGATAAAATTGAAAATCTTGCCATAGAGCGTGCCAAGCAGTTATTTGGTGCGGAACATGTTAATGTGCAACCTCTTTCTGGTTCACCTGCTAATCTTGCGGTGTTTTTTGCTTTGCTCAATGAAGGTGATACTATTCTTGGCATGAATCTGGATCATGGTGGACACTTGTCACATGGACACCCTATGAATTATTCGGGAAAAAAATTTAATATAATTCCATATGGTGTTGAAGAATCGACATGATTGATCGACATGTCGAAGTTGGCGAAGTTGGCGAAGGAACATAAACCAAAGCTGATTATTGCAGGTTTTTCAGCATATTCACATTCTCTGGATTGGAAACAATTTCGACAAATTGCTGATGAAGTTGGTGCTATTCTTATGGCAGACATTGCTCATATTGCTTGACTTGTTGCTTGAGGTGTTCTTGAGAATCCTGTTCCATACTGTGATATTGTCACAACAACAACGCATAAAACACTTCGTTGACCACGAGGTGCTATGATAATATGTCGAGAGAAATTCGCCAAAGATATAGATAGAGCTGTTTTTCCAGGTATACAATGATGACCACATGAGCATATTATTTTAGCAAAGGCGGTGGCATTTGGTGAAGCATTAAAGCCTTCATTTTCGACATATGCTCGACAGATTATCGACAATGCTCGACAAATGGCGAAGGTATTTGTCGAAGAATGAATTCGAGTTGTATCTGGTGGTACTGATAATCATATTATTTTGCTTGATGTTTTTTCTTCTGTAGGACTTTCTGGTAAAGAGGCTGAAAAAATTCTTGAAAATATTGGAGTATCAACCAATAAAAATATGATTCCTTTCGATACTCGTAAGCCACTTGATCCATCTGGTATTCGTATAGGAACTGCAGCTATTACTACTCGTGGATTTACTGAAAAAGAATGTGAAAAACTTGCAAAAATCATGGTTTCTGCATTAAAAAATCCAATCAATACTTCCCTTCATCAAGAACTCAAAAAAGAAGTTCATGAAATGTGTCAACAATTCCCTATTCCTTCACAATTTTAATATATGTCACTCAATAATTATGAATGAATAGAAGATTCGCCGAGCCTATCGCAGTCTCGCGAAGAATCTCAAGAACAGTATCAAGAGCGCGCTAAAAAAGCTCAAAGTCAGCTCAAAAAAATTCAAAAAGATGAAAAGCGCGCACAATGAGATGATGAAAAATTATTTCTGATTTTATATCGTTTTATTCAGGATGAATATTATAAATCCTTGATTCATAATGTAACTTCCCTGCTTTCTCTTGGTGTTCCGTCTCGCTGAGTTATTTCATTTATTTCCCTATTTTATCCAGATGCCACATATTATGTGGTGGATTCACTTGGTAAACCAGAAAAACTCAATCTCCTGCTCTCATTACCACGATATGAAACACTTACAGAATTTAATGAACAAGATATTCGTATAGAAATTCGGAATTGGATTAGTGAATGGATTATTCTTATGGAAAGTTTTTTGCTTCATGAATCTTCATCGCTTCTTATGAGTAAAAAATTTATGAATCTTCTTTCTGGAGAATATGCGAGCAAAGTAGAAGAAAATCTTTCAGATTTTTTAAAATTCTTTTTTGCTATGCGAAATATTTCTATTTCCAATGAAAAATCCCGCGAATATGCGAGATTTATTCA
>JBHBSX010000065.1:0-7310 GCA_041779175.1 Candidatus Altimarinota bacterium
AAAAAAGAAAAAGAATACAAAAATATTTTAGAGATGAATATATCTTACAAATAGACACACTTATTTTCAAAGAAATACAACTTCTTCAAAAAATTCTAAAATATTCTTTTAAAAATCAAATAACACATCATGAAAAAATAATTGCAGATATTTCTCATCTGCAAAATATTTCAGAAAAAAATTATAAAGATATTCTCGAATTACAAAAGACACGCTTAGAAAAACAAAAAGAAATTTTTGAAAAATTTTTACAAAAATAAAAAATAAAAAAAAATGAACAATTATCAAATGATTTTTGTTCGTTTTTTATTTTTCAAAATATTTAAAAAACACTTCATTTTTTGCTTTTTTATAAAAAATCTGTTACAATAGTAGTATCTTAATTTTTATTATGTCTACAAATATTGAAAATCTTTATATTTTTGATGGTTTTTCCAAAGAAGTTATTGCCTATTTTCTTCTCATGACACAAGTTCAAATGCGAAAAAAAGGCGAAATTATTCTTAAGCAAGGCGATGTTTCCAATGGTTGTGCCTATTATATTAACTCTTGAAGTGTGCGTGTAACTATCAATAATGAGGAAGTAGCAATTATTCACAAAGGTGGATTCTTTGGAGAAATGGCACTCATAACTGATGATTTACGTTCCGCAACAGTAGAAGCACTCGAAGATACTGAAGTACAAGTATTTCTTAAAGAAGATTTTCTCACGCTTATTATGCAATCCGAACATGGGGATAAAATTAAGGCGGAAATTCGAAACAGAATTCTTGAAAATACAAAAAAAGCAATGAAATAATTTTTACAAAACTCTATGTCAAAAAACACACCTGATATAACAAATACATCACAAGAATATTGGAACAATCTCCTTGCGAGTGAGTGATTATGAGTCATTGATACATATAAAACTATTTCGTCCACACATTCTGATATTGATAAAATTCTCAATATCTCATCGGAAGAAAAATTGCAACAAATTATTATAGAATTAGAAAATACTCATGATATTTTCATAAAAATCAATAATGAAAGTTTACAATTTTTTGACAAAAATCATCATGAAATTGGCTTTATCAGACAAGGACATTATTCTTATTATGGACTTGAAAAATCATCACATATTGAAAGCCTCATTCATGAAGATTATCGCGGAAAATGATTTGGGAAAATTTTATATGCACTTTTTGTAACATATGGAAAAATTACAAAAAATTCAAATTTTTTCCTTCCTAAAAAAGAATATTCCCATAAAAGAAGTGTTATTTCTTTGTTAACTCAATATTTTTGATACACTATTTCTGCAAAATATATTGATGGAGAACGATATGCAGTCACTGATAGTGACTTATATGATTTTGATCATCAGCAAGATGATGAAATTGGATATGTCTATGAATTAACAAAATAAAAAACATCAACAATATGTTGGTGGCTTTTTATTGACAAGATTTTCACCTAAAGCTATAAAATAAGGTTTTGCAAGAGATTTTTATATTTTTAAAAAATTTTTAAAAATATATATCCTCTATATCCCCTGATTTTCTAAGTCCAAGGTAAATAAAAAACTCTAATATCTCGTCTAAAAAAGAGGGATTGAACAAAATAAAAAAATCTTATAGCAAAGATTTTTTTATTTTAAACTTGAATTTTATTTAAAAATATTTTTATTTTTAGAAAAAATAAACCAAGCAATAATCCCAGCAATAGCACCAAAAAAATGCCCAGTAAATGAAATCCCTGCAAAAAGACCAATAGCAATATTGAAAATAAGCATTATTACAATATTATTAAAAGCATAATGTCGCGTTGCATACAAATCCATAGCAAGATATGCAAGCAAAGCCATACAAAAACCAGAAATTCCAATAGTAATACCCGATGAAAATTGTGTTATTGCCACAGCCACAAGTAATGTTGTCAATATAAAAAAAGTAATAAATTTGTCTTTTGACATTCTGGCCTCAATTTCTGGACCAAAAGTATAAAGGAAATAAATATTAAACAATAAATGAATTACATCTCCATGTAAAAATTGAAACATAGCCACTTGTGAAAGTATTTGAAAAATATCCCCATTCATCAATACAGCAGAATTGAGCGCAAAACTATAAAAAAATTGCTGACTAATAAAGCCTAAAATAGAAATAACAATACAAATAATAATCAATAAATGTGAAACAGATTTTTGAGGATTGAATTTGATCATAAACTAAACATAAATATGTTCGCATTGTAAGGATTTATTGTAAAATTTCAATAAAAATTTTTGAAAAATATATTGAAATATATAAATACAAAGATATTGCACTACACAATATCTCATTGTTAATAAAAAATTTTTTGAAAAAATTTTAAATCAGTAACTTTTTGATCAGTAATTTTTTGATGGGCAATATTTTACCTAAAATTATTTTTCTTTTCTTAACCCCCCCCCACTTGCAAGAGGAAAATTTTCTATAATTGTATTTTTTTGAAAAAATTTTAGAAAAATTATATATTCACTATACATCCACACCCATCTCTGATTGTTAAAAAACAAGTATCAAGAATGAAATACTGGGGAGTTTAAATATAAAAGCAAAGGCTACAAATGCTATAAGCAATAATTTTTTTGCAAAAATTTTAGCCTCAAATTATTATTATTCTTTCTTCTTAAAACCACAATGCAATGAGGTTTTACAAGAGATTTTTATATTTAAAAAAATTCTAAAAATTTATATTCCTATATTCTCTAAGTTATAAAAATATTATCAAATGCTCAAATAAAAAATACCAAGAGTTTTTAAATAAAATAATAAATCCCCAAATTGGGGATTTATTATTTACGAAGACCAAGTTTAGCAATAAGTGCTGCGTAACGAGCTTCATCTTTACCTTTAAGGTAATCAAGAAGTTTACGACGTTTTGCAACCATCATTACTACACCACGGCGAGAATGATTATCTTGTTTGTGAGCATTGAGATGTTCTTTAAGATTCTCAATACGAGCAGTAAGGATAGCAACCTGAACTTCAGGAGACCCCGTGTCACCCTTATGAGTTGCAAATTCTTCCATAAGAGCTTTTTTTGCTTTGTGATCCATAGACAACAAAAAGTATTTTAAAATAAAAATTGTATACCAGAAAATACACCAGAATACAAAAACAATATATGAAAAATTTCGCAAAAAGCAAATTATTTTTTAAAAAAGTCTTTACGAAGGATTTCCATATATATTTTATCAATATACCGATCTCAATCCCAAACATCTTCCTTTAGGATTCCAGCAATTTTAAAACCACACTTTTCATACACTCTCTTGGCACGATCATTATTTCATAAAACATATAATACAATCTTATTTAAGCCAAGAACCTAAAATCCATATTGAAGAATCAAGAAAGCTGCTTCAGTACCATATCATTTATTTTGTCAATTTTTATCAGCAATCATAATTCCCATTTCTGCATTACGATTTTTGTCAGAAATATTCATAAGTGAAATATTTCCTATGACTCGAGATTCTTCAGAAATCATTATAGAAAAAGTTTTTTGGTTTTTATTATTTTTGAGAGAATCATAATAATCATATTCTCATTCCAGTGTTACAATGCGTCCTCTTTGATTGAGAAAAATTTGTTTTTCAATATCATTGATTCATTTCCACCAAATTTTAGCATCTTCCCTTTCAGGAACTATAAGAGAAATTTTTTCTCATTTTAACACTTCAATTCTTTCTATAAAAATTTTTTAAAAAATACTAGAGCACTTGTCGTAATGCTGCAATATTAAAAGAATAATCCATCTTAATAGACCCTATAATTCCAAGATATCACTCATAACCATTGAGGGAAATTTTTTTGACAATAATAGTAGAATTCTTGAGGTCTCCTCCAATATGCTCCTCGCCAATAAAAACCGAAACCTTTGGGGAAATATCTAATTGCTCCAAAGTATGAAGAAAAATTTTTTTACTTTCCAGAAAACGAATAATATGGTATACATCACTCATCTGCTCTTCTTTGAGATTTTCCAAAAGATGCGTCAAACCTAAATATGTCAACACGCCTTCAGACGGAATAGCTGCAAAAGTTACTTCATGAGTAATATGTGTAAGTCTTTCAACTAATCCATACAGAATATCATCAATCAGACCATCACGCATGGAATATGAAAAATTATTCTCATCATCAAGTAAAACTGCTGGCATTTCATCCATAAGATAGTCCACAAATACACGAATACCACGATCTGTTGGCAAACGTCCAGCACTATTATATGGTTGAAAAATTAATCCCATTTTTTCAAGCGCTGCCATATCATTGCGAATAGTAGCGCTCGAAACTCCGAGATTATACTGATCTAACAATGATTTTGAACCAAGCACTTCGCCAGTTTCCAAATACTTTTCCACAATAAATTTTAAAACCTGAATTTTTCTATTATCAACTTTTTTCATATTTTAACGTTTTTCAGCAATAAATACAGAACCTCGACGATCAACGATTTCAATCAAATCCTTATCAACAAGTTCATCATCAGAAATAATTAAATAATCCACACCATCAAGTTTCACTTTAAAATCTTCTCAAACCGCACGGACGCGACGAGATTCTCCGATATAAATATCAAGTCCTTGAGGTTTTTCTTGATCGCCAGTGGCTGCTCGAAAAAATTTTGGAAATAAATATGAGGCGATAATAGCAACAACAACAAAAATAGATCCTTGAATAATATCTACTTGAGCTGTTGGCACGAATGCTGTATAAATAGCCACAGCAAATGCTGCAAGTGCTAGCGCAAAGCCATAAAATGTTGCTGTAATGAGTTCAATAATCAAGAAAATTATTCAAAATCCAATCCAAAAAAGCATCATAATAAAAATTTTTAAAAAATTATTTTGTAGCACCAAAAATCTTAGAAACACCCGCCAAAATATCAGAATCAAGAATGTATTTTGTATTTTGACCAAGTGCACCTTCAATAACCTTGAGTTGCTCTTTGGTTACAGCTGCACCATTAAAGAATTGTACTGCCGCTTGTGATTCAAGTTCAAGAGCTTTTGCTTTTGCCTCTGCAAGAGCAATTTCTGCACGAGCATCACCTTCTGCCTGAAGAATTGCTGCTTGTTTTTTACCTTCTGCCTGAAGAATTGCCGACTGCTTATCACCTTCTGAACGAGTAATTTGAGACTGACGATACCCTTCTGCTTCAAGAATTTGTGCACGCTTTTCGCGTTCTGCTTTCATTTGTTTACTCATCGCATCTTGAATATCATCAGGTGGATCAAGACGCTTAATTTCGACACGAAGAACCTTTACACCCCACTTCCCTGTTTCTTTATCAAGAGATTCAAGAAGACGAGCATTAATCATTTCACGATTTGAAAGCGTTTCATCAAGACTCATAGTACCAAGCACACTACGAAGATTTGTTTGTGCAAGTGAAACTACTGCCATAAAAACATTGGAAACATCATAAGTTGCTTGATATGGATCAGTAATCTGAACATAAATAATCCCATCAACCGCCATAGAAACATTATCCATAGTAATAATCTGCTGCTCTGGAACATTTACTACCTGTTCACGAATATCAACAAGGCGAATTTTCTGAATTCCTGGAATAAGAAATTTAAGCCCTGGTGTGGCAGTATTTGTATACTTACCAAGACTTTCAATAAGCCCAACTTGTCCCTGATTAATAGTCTTCACAGACATTGCAATAATAATTGCAAGAATAATCAATAAAAAGAAAATTCATTCCATAAAAAATTTGTAAAGAAATAAAAATATAATAAATTGAGAAAGTTTTAATAATTGTTCATTTTTATTTTTGTACAATTATTAAACGATAATTGTTCGTTTTTAATTTTTCTCAATGATTTTTTATAAACAAGTTTGCTTATAAAATAAAATCAATATAATTATATGAAATTTTTTAATTTTTGCAAATTATGACTACAAATATTGTTGCCATTGGTGGCGGTGCAGGAACTTTTAATGTTCTTTATGGTCTCAAAAAAAATCCAAACCTTAATCTTTCGGCTATTATTTCAGTAGCAGATAATGGCGGAACAACCTGATCCATCCGTGACAAATACGGAATTCTTCCACCTGGTGATCTTCGTCGTGCTATTGCAGCACTTGCCAAAGATACCGAAATGGTTCGCAAACTTTTTGAATATTCTTTCAAAAATGAAGAAGGCGTAATTGGTTCAAATAAAATCGGAAATATTCTCTTAACAGCACTGGTTGACATAGAATGAAGCTATGAAAAGGGGTTAGAAGAAATGTGTACTATGTTTGATGTTCGTGGGCGCGTGATTCCTGTGACACTTGAAGATGTGCATTTGGCAGTGCGTTTTGAAGATGGAACTATTATTGAAGGTGAAAAAAATATTGATGTATCTGACAAAAATCCTGGCGAAAGAACTCATAATATTGATCAAAATATCTGTGACGCATGGCTTATTGGTGCAGAAGGAAAGCTCAATCCGCGCGCACGAGAAGCAATTATGAATGCAGATTATGTTATTATCGGACCAGGCGATCTCTATACAAGTATTGTGCCAAATCTTCTCTCATCTGGCATGAAAGAAGTCCTTGATGCTACTTCTGCAAAACTTATTTATGTTTGTAATGCTATGACCAAGCGTGGCGAAACAACAAATATGGAAGCGCAAGACTTTATTGCTACTATTGAAAAATTTATCGCACCAGCAAAACTCGATTATGTTATCGTTAATAATGGACATATTGATGATGAGATTATTGAAAAATACAAAATCGAAGAAAATAAAAAACCTGTAAAAATTAAGAATATCAATGATTTTCTGGATAAAGACTACAAAATTATTGAAAGAGACATTGTGAATGATGATGACTATGTTCGTCATGATCCTAAGAAACTTGCAAAAATTTTTGAAGATATTATTGAAGGCTGGATAAAATAAAAACCACTATCCCACTATTAGTGGTTTTTATTTTACACAAATCACTAATGTTCAACTCCTGACTCATTCTTGTTCCTCCTTAAATTCTCAAAATTAGAAAATATATAATGAATATCAGTTATTACAAGCAATTCATAAATTTTTTGTAAATATTTTTCTTGTGAAAATTATAAAAACCCAAATCATTGACAATATATTAATAACTCTGAGCGGACAATGCTTTTATCTAAAATTATTGCCGTTTTTTATTTCTCCTAACAAAGGAAGTTTAAAAAAAGGTGGGGCTGCATTTATATTTTAAAAATTTATTTTTACTACACTTCCTCATTTTCAGAAAGTTCAAAAAAACAAACATTCTCTGACTAGAGATTGG